>JBDTUW010000077.1:0-10247 GCA_040007555.1 Acidobacteriota bacterium
GGGTACCGCACCGATATTTGCGTTTATTGGCAAGCTGATGTCTCAGGGGAACGGCGTCATGATGGGCCACGAGTTTTATTTCACGCTGGCGTTTTTCACCTTTCTCGGCTTTAGCGGTCCAAGTTCGATCTCGCTCAATCAGTTTGGTTCGGATGGAGAAGGCGTGCGCAGATATGCAATTCTCCCGATCCGTTTTGCGGAGCCGATTCGCGCGGGTGCTCTGGCAGCGGTTGTTCTGGGCGGAATTGTGGTTGCTCCAACGATTGTGCTTTGGTCATTTCTAACGTCCCTGGATGTGCAATGGCAAATGATCGTCATGCTGTTTTGTAGCAGCCTTGGCGGCCTCTTCTTTTTTAACGGAGCGGCGATGTGGACGACGATCCTCTCGCCAAAGCACGTCGAGTTCTCCAGCATGCTGGGGAATCGGCTGCCGCTTGGGGGAAATCTGGTTGTCGCTGGCGGAATGATTGTCGTCTTTGCGCTTTACTTCGTCCTCATGCAACTGCCGCTTGAGACTGTGTTGGGGCTTTGGTGGGTGTCGATTGTATTTGCTGCTCTGGGGCTGGTCTTTTATCTCGCCTGCTCAGGGAGCATTCGTGGTATCGCCGAGCATCGACGAGCCGCAATCATCGACGTCATTACGAGTTGAAACAATGACCGATAATGGCTCAATCGCCATCAGCGTTTCGGGGCTCACCAAAGTCTACGGCGATCTTGTCGCCGTAGACGGTCTCTCATTCGAGGTTCCAGCAGGACGACTGTTTGGATTTCTCGGTCCGAATGGGGCCGGGAAGAGTACGACCATCAGCTGTCTGACTGGCCTCATCGATGCGAATGGCGGGACAATTCACCTTCTCGGCCGGCTATTGACGGCAGATGCAATCGAGATCAAACGCAGCATCGGGATCATGCCGGAGGGTTTGGCGCTCTTCGACCAGCTCTATGCGCACGAGTTTCTCGCATTCAATGGGCGGATGATGGGGTTGCCGGAAGCGACGGTGCGCGAGCGTGTCGAGGAGCTTCTTGGCGTCCTCGACCTTGCCTCCTCGCGGAAGAAACGCCTGGCAGATTTCAGTACGGGGATGCGGAAGAAGGTGGCATTCGCCGCGGCGATCATTCACCGGCCTGAGATACTCTTTCTGGATGAACCGTTTGAGAGCATCGATCCCGCCGGAGTGGCGATGCTCAAAGACTGGCTGCGTCAGTACGTGGCTGGCGGTCGAACGGTCTTTATGACAACGCATGTGCTCGAGACGGTGGAGCGCCTCTGCGATGATGTGGCAATCATCAAAGCCGGCCGCCTGGCTTGGCGGGGCGAAGTCGGCCATCTGGCGAGCGGAGGCAGAGTAGCGTACGATGGACACGAGTTTGGAACCCTTGAGGCCCTGTTTCTACACCTCGTCGGTGAAAGAGTCGGCCATTTGACCTGGCTCTGACAATTCGCAATCCGGGAAAGCCTTCCGGGAAAGGCCCCGGGAAAGGCCCCGGGAAAGGCCCCGGGAAAGGCCCCGGGAAAGGAAAGAAGAGTGATGTACTGTCCAAATTGCGCAGCGCCGATAGAAGGTGTGAAGTTTTGCCGCGGCTGCGGAACGAATGTATCGCTCGTCCCTCAAGCGGTCTCGGGACGCTTTGCTGAGTTGCCCGCTGAGTCGGAGCGCCACGGCAAACCAAAGAGGGCTGCCACATTTGAGAGAGCCGCCAGCAGCTTCTTTACAGGAATCGGCTTTGTTTTGGTGGCGGTGGCGATCGCTTTTTTCCAGCGGGGCGGAGCGGGCTGGTGGTTCTGGATGCTGATTCCGGGTTTCGCGTGCATCGGATCGGGCGTCGGGCAGTATTTACGTGTCAGATCTGAGCAGCAACACCCGGGGCTCCATGCTGGAAGCTACGTCACACCATCGCAAATCGCCCCCGTCGGCGCACCTCAAATTGGTGTCCCAGACGCGACGACCACGTCCAATCTCAAATCTGGCCTTCCCCAGCAGGGTAGTGTCACCGAGGATACGACGAGACACTTGGAATAGTTGTCAGGGGTCAGGGGCCAGGGGGGCAAGGATCAGCGTTCGTAGTACCGCCTTTAGGCGGAATGTCACGATTTCGAGACATTCCTGGGTATCGCGACATTCCGCCTAAAGGCGGTACTACGAACGCTGATCCTTGCCCCCTGATCCCTGCCCCTGACCCATGCCCCCGGGCCCCTGACCCCTGGCCCCCTGGCCCCTGGCCCCTGACCCCTGCTGTGTTAGAATGCCGTTCTCTCGAGTGGTGGCCATCCTCAAGAAGCACGGCGCATGCGGATTTGCATTCTTGGTAGCGGTAGTTCCGGCAACGCGACACTAGTCGTCGCGGGTGAGACTCGCGTCCTCATTGACTGCGGTCTGAGTGGGCGAGAAACCGTGCGACGGATCAGAGACGTTGGAGAGGATCCATCCAGGCTCTCGGCCGTCGTCGTTACCCACGAACACGGCGACCACTCGCGTGGACTCGCCTCCCTTGCAAAACTTCTTCGTATTCCTGCATATATTTCAACCGCGACCCTTGCCGCCTGCGATCTCGGCGAAGGGACCGCTGCCATCAAAAGAGGTCACGCCATCAAGTCCTCGGAGGACTTCGAGATCGGCGAGCTGCGGTTTCATCCCTTCTCTATTCCGCACGATGCGGTTGATCCGTTCGCTTTCACCGTGGAATCGCGCGGCGCCAAACTGGGATTGGCAGTCGATCTTGGCTACATCAACAGCCTGGCGGCCGACCGTTTTCGCGGCTGTGATGCACTGATCATCGAGGCAAACCACGAGATCGAGATGCTGCGTGCCTGCACCTTCTACCCATGGGCACTCAAGCAGCGGATTCTCGGACGCCAGGGCCACACGTCAAACGACGAAATGGCGAGGTTCCTTCGTGAGGATTTCGATGGACGCGCCGAACATATCATCCTCGCTCACCTGTCCCAGAACAGCAATCACCCCGAAGTCGCGCGTCTGGCCGCCGTTCAGGCTCTGGGTAGCCGGGCCCCGCTTTTTTATCGCGACATGGAGCGACGAGTACGCATTGCGCGGTATGATGGTCCAAGCGATTGGATCGAGTTATGAGTGCCAAGCTGACGAATTTGGTGACCAACTCTCTGGTGGCCTTTCCTGTGGCGCTTCTGCTGGGCTGTCTGAGCCTGGCCGCTTGGGCGCAATCGGGTCGTAAGATACCTAAAATTGAGGATCCCGTTCTACGGATCGAAACGCGCGAAGTTCTCCTTCCGATCAATGCGTACGATGCCGAAGGACGAAACGTCACCAATTTGACTCCCAGAGACTTCCTCGTCGTCGAGAACGGCGAACCACGGGTTATCACCGCACTCCGTCACGAGCCAGCCAACATTGTCCTCGTCCTCGACCTTTCGAATGAGATCGGCACTTTTAAGAATGGCGCTTCCGACTTCTACGTCGCGCGCGAGAAGCGGGATAAATCCGCCCGCGATCGGCCGATTTGGGTAAAGGATTACGAGATTGTGCCCCGCCCGGCGGCGCGCGAGTTTGCCGATAACTTCATCAGGAATCTGGGCGACGGTGACCAGATAGCGATCATTCAGTACTCCGACCGCGTGCAGCTTATTCAGGAGTGGACAAGCGAGCGCGAGAAAGCGCTCGATGCGCTCCAATCCAAGTATCGAGTTGGCTTGAAAGCCCGCTACTATGACGCGTTGGCTCTCGCAGCGGCCAAGCTGCGCGAGAAACCTGGGCGTCGAGTGCTCGTGCTCTTGAGCGATGGTCTCGACAGTGCGAGCCGTGCCTCCCGTCAGCAGTCGATGGCGGCGGTCGAACACACGGGCGCGTCGGTGTTTGTGGTGGGTTGGGACGAAGTGTTGCGGCTGGAGATAACTGGTGCAATCTCGTGGATGAACGCTCACGAAAGACAGAGCTCATCGCTCAGCAAGCGAATGGTTGAGCTACAACGCTTTCTCACTGATCTGGAGTCGTCCTCGTACGAGTTGCGAAGTCTCGCAGAGGGCAGTGGCGGTGAAATGTTCTCGCCGCCTGATTTTGATGAGCTTGTATCGCGAATACCGCGCAATGTGCAACGGGAGTTGGGTGCGCAGTACAGCCTTGCCTTTATGACGGAGCGAGGCCCATCGATTGAACCGGAACGAAGCGTTGAGGTGCTGCCGGCGCGTCCAGGTCTCAGCGTCCGCTCGAGACGCACTTACTACGTCGGCGAAGATACGCGACAATGAACGACACCGAGAATGAGCTGAAGAAGGCCTATCGACGGGGCTTTATTGGTTTGGCGGCAGCCGCTGCTGTCTGGACCGCAGCCTATTTCGTTGCGCGCAACCAGGGCTGGCCCGAATCCAGCTTACTGATCCCGGCCGGAGCAGCGGCTCTGAGTGCGCTTTGTTATGCGCGCTACCGCCAGATGCACTGATGCCAGATGCACTGATGACTGAAAACGTCGAGGTCCGGAACCTCTTTGGCCGAACTATCCACGGGACGTTTGACTTGCAGCAGACAATATGATTTCGAGATATACGCTGCCCGAAATGGGCGCCATCTGGACTGAGGAAAACCGGTATCGCAAGTGGCTCGAGGTTGAGATTGCCGCTTGTCAGGCAAATGCGGAAGCTGGAGCCATTCCAATGGGCGCGGTCGAGGTCATTCGCGCGAAGGCCGCATTCTCAGTCGAGCGGATCCACGAGCTTGAAAAGACCACCGATCACGACGTCATAGCCTTTACCACCAATCTTGCTGAAAATATCGGGCCGGAGGCGCGCTGGGTTCACTACGGTCTCACCTCGTCCGACGTCGTCGATACGGCAAATGGTTTGCAGTTGCGCGAGGCAGGCGACCTGATCATCAGCCGCCTTCAGACACTGAGCGATATCCTCAAGGCACGCGCGCACGAATTCAAGACAACACCCATGGTCGGACGCACGCACGGGGTGCATGCTGAGCCGACTATCCTTGGCCTTACCTTTGCGCTTTGGTACGAGGAGAACCGTCGCAATATCGATCGCATGACTCGGGCGCGCGCCGGAGTGAGCTATGGCAAGCTCTCGGGGGCCGTGGGCACGTTCGCGCATCTTGATCCGGAGATCGAGGAGCGCGTCTGTTTCCTGCTTGGGCTGAAGCCGGCGAGCATCTCGACTCAGGTCATCCAGCGCGACCGTTATGCCGAGTTCGTTGCGGTGCTTGCAATCATTGCCTCATCGCTTGAGAAGATAGCGCTGCAGGTCAGACACTGGCAGCGAACGGAAGTGCGCGAGGCGCACGAGTACTTCAGGCCGGGACAGAAGGGCTCCTCGGCGATGCCACATAAGCGCAACCCGATTCTCTCGGAGCGTATCTGTGGCATGGCGCGGGTGATTCGCGGATATGCGGTGGTGGCGCTCGAAAATAACGCGCTCTGGCACGAGCGGGATATTTCTCACTCGTCCGCCGAGCGCGTGATACTCCCGGACGCCTCGATTGCCGTCGACTATATGCTGGCGAAGACGGCGTCGCTAATCGAGAAGCTTGTCGTCAACAAGGGGCGAATGCTTGAGAATCTCAATTTGACGGGTGGCCTCGTTTTCTCCGGTCAATTGTTACTCGAACTGGCCAAAGCCGGTGTGGCGCGCGAGGATGCTTACGCTTGGGTTCAGCGCTCGGCGATGCGTTCGTGGGATGAGGGTCTGGACTTCCGTACGCTGGTCGGCGAGGATGCAGAGATCAGGAAGGTGCTGGGCGTCGCTGACATCGATCGAGTCTTTGATCCTGGCGCGCTGCTCAAGAATGTTGACCGGATTTTTGAACGGGTCTTCGGAAGGAGTAAGTAGCCATGCTTGCAAAGGTTTTTGTGACGCTCAAGAACGGGGTTCTCGACCCTCAGGGCAGGGCAATACACCACGCGGCGACGACGATCGGATACAGTGGATTCGCCGATGTCCGCCAGGGAAAGTACTTCGAGATTTCACTCGATTCCAGCCTCGATAGCAGCGCAGCGCGCGCTGAAGTAGAGAAATTTGCGCACGACGTTCTTTCAAATCCGGTCATCGAAGACTATCAGGTCGAACTTGTCCCTTAGAAGATCTGAGTTAACTCAAAGAGGGAGGCTTTCCTTTGAAGTGGCTCAAGCGTTTGGTCGTTCTTCTAGTCGGCTTGCTGTTGGTCATCCAGGTTGTCCGTCCCGCCAGAACCAATCCGCCGATCGATTCCACCCGAACAATCGAAGCTCGGACGCAGATGAATCCCGAGATCGCCGCGATTCTTGATCGTTCCTGCAATGATTGTCATTCATTCAAAACGCGCTGGCCGTGGTATACCGAGATCGCCCCCGCTTCGTGGCTCGTGGTCTGGGATGTCAACGAGGCCCGCGAACATCTCTCACTCTCCGATTGGGGAAGCTACAACCAGAAGAAGGTTAAGCATCTGCTCGAGGAAATGAACGACGAGGTCATGGAAGGAAAGATGCCGCCAGCCAATTACGTTCGCCTGCATCCGGAGGCAAGACTCTCGGAGGCGGACAAATCAAAACTCCTCGATTGGATTCTCGCAGAGCATCTAAGTGCTGACGACAAGGGTAATTAGCAGGCAGTCAGGACAGTCTCGGCCGATCGCTATTGCGCGTGCGGCGGGTGATATGCCTTGTACCGGAGACTGATCGCATTGGTCGAGGCAGTCAGCAGCAGGCGGCGCTTGTTGATTGGTGTGACACCCTCAGGATAGTACGTCAGCTGGTAGCGGCTATTGCGCAGCTCATCGCAGATTTCCTTAACTGCCGCTTTGATGTCACCGTCGAGCTCAAACGACTTGCCACCGGTGCCGGAGGTGAGTTGGTCAATGGCGCCAGCGGCTTTCGGCGCGTCCTTGTGCAGCGCGCCGCGGGTCCGATCGCGTGCCTGAATGGCATAGACCGTGATGTTCTCGTCCTGCAGCGTGCCCAGTATCTGATCGAACTTTATCTGGCTGCCGCGGTCGAGGCCATCGCCGACAATCACGATGACACGCTTGGAATAGCCAACTGCGGGGCGGAGTACATCCTCCATCACGACATTGAGTGCATCAAAAAGGTGTGGTGTATCGCTCTTTCGCAGCAGCGACAGAGTGCCCTGCAGCTCCTTCGGTTCATCGGTAAATTCTGTGATGATCTCCGGTTTGAGATCGTAACCGATGACCATCACCTTATCCCCTTCATATATCTCCGGAGCAAAGGCTGCCGGCACTGAAGCAAGCTTCTCGACATCGACCTGCAGTGTCTGTGAATTGTCCAGCAGAACGACTATCCGGGCAGGAGTCGGGTCGGGAGAGAACGCCTCAATTTTCTGAAGGACGCCACCGTCGTAGAGTTCGAGTTCGGTCTTACCGATGATCTGGCCCTCGTCGTCGTTAAGGTTACTCGTCAGCAGGCGCCGAGGTTTGTTTGGATCATCAAGACGCGCGGCGATGACCTGGACGACGGTCGATCGTCGATTCGAAGTGGGTGAGCGACCAGACTGGCCAAATGTGGCCGCCAAGAGTGAAGCGAGGAACCCAACGACCAGGATCAGCGACCAAACCGCTCGCGGCCTACTGTAATAATCGGCTTGTCTCATCGTACCAATTTCGTCCGATGGCGACCAGTATCTGGGTCGTCGCTGCTAATCTGTCTTGCCTGGGGCGTCTGTTTTGGCAGCGACGGCAGGTTCCTTCTTTCCTGGTTTTTCGGCCTTGGTGGACTTTTCAGGCTTTTCCGTCTTTTCAGACTTTTCGGACTTGTCTGCGCTCTCGCCGGTCTCGGTCTTGGCGGGAGTTTCGCCCTTCTCCGCGGTCGGGCTGTTCCGTTTTCCGTAGTCGTTTACATACCAGCCAGAGCCCTTTAGTTGAAAACTTGTCTGTGAGAAAACCTTCTCAAGCCCGCCGCGGCACTTCGGGCAGCGGCTGAGCGGCTTGTCAGACATCTTCTGCATAACCTCGAGATGATGACCGCACTTCTTGCAGACATACTCGTAAATCGGCATAGCCCGCCTCTCTAACCTCCAGGAACAACTTAAATACAACTTCGAATCCCTCCAAATTTAGCATAAGCTCGGGAACCGTGGTAGTGGGGCAACAGTTGCAGTTGCCAGTTGCCAGTTGCCAGTTGTCAGTAGCGTCAGTTGCAGTTGTCAGTTGCCAGTTGACAGCCATTGAGGATAAGCAGGACGAAGTCGCAGCGCTTCTTCGGTAGTGTCTCCAGTAGTTGTTCGGTCTCTTTCCTTCTCTTTGGACTCGCCGCGGCTCCGCGGTCAAATGTCCCTCAAAGCGCCAGGCTCCGTAAAACGCCCAGCCGGGTTGTTTCAAAGAAGGCTGAGCTGACACCGATACGATACCTGACAACTGACAACTGACCGTGCTATCGTGCGCTCGAGACGGAGAGAATGACGCGACTTCAATGGTACAAAGTCCTCGTCACTGTCGTGCTGACGGCCTGGGTTAGTGCGCCTTATTACGCGCTGCAAAGATGGCAGGTCTTTCCGGCGCGCGCCGTAAGGCCGACCTCACTGGATCATTTGATCCCGTTCCACGGCTCCGCTGTGGGGGTCTACTTGTCGCTCTACCTGCTACTGCCACTCACGCTGCTGCTCATGGAGCGACGAGAAGATGTGAGGAGTGCGGCGCAGGGCCTAGCTTTGATTGCTACCGTGTCGCACCTCGCCTTCTTCCTTATGCCCACCTACATGCCCCTCCCGCGGACGATCTCGGCGGAGTCGGATTTTCTCTACCGGTGGATGACAACGATGGACGGGCCATTTAATGCATGTCCTTCGCTGCATGCATCGCTCGGGATCTTTGCGGCATCGTGGTGTCAGCGATTGCTGCGAACAAAATTGTACGCCCGTGGAGTTTGGCTCTGGACAGGCGCGATTTTGCTCGCGACGCTCGTCACCAAGCAGCATGTCCTGTGGGACCTGGTCGTCGGTGGATCGCTCGGCCTGATGGTCTATTACGTGGGAGAGCTTAGGCGGCGGGCACAGGAGAAGACCTCAACCGTGGCTGTCTCACCGGTCTTTGCCGGAAGCGAGACGATTCCGTCTCAGTTCGGGCAGGGTGCAGAGTGAATAGTCGGCGCCATCGCACGACCTTGTCAGGGAAATCGCCGCGCCTTCCGGCTCATTGCTTTGCTTCAGGCAGGTAGAACTGCAGAGTGCGGATGACGTTCTCTCCCATGATCTTTCTGATCTCGATCTCTGTGAAATTCTCCTGGAGCAGTGCCTCGGTGATCAGGGGCAGCCCGGTAGTATCAAATGGGGCTGCAATCGCCCCATCGAAATCTGAACCAAGCGCGACGTGGTCAATGCCGATCAGGTCGACGGTGTAGCGAATCGCCCTCGCAATGGCTTTCGCATCGCGACCACACGTCGCGGTTTCCCAGAAGCCGATGCCGACCACTCCGCCAGCAATGGCGATGCGCTTTAGTTGCTCATTGCTTAAGTTGCGGTTGTTGTCACAGGTGCCCTTAACGCCAGTGTGCGAAACGATCACCGGGCGAGTGGCCAGGCTGAGCACATCCTCAATGACCTGGGGCGAGGCGTGTGCCAGATCAACGAAGACGCTCTTGTTCTGCATGTGCTTGAAGAGTTCTTTGCCCTTGTCGGTCAGCCCACCCTTGGCTTCGCCGTGTGCGGATCCTCCCATTTCGTTGTCAAAGAAGTGCGCTATGCCGATCATGCGAAAGCCCGCATCGTACAGCCGCTCGAAATTGGTCAGATCACCGCCAAGCGCGTGCGCACCCTCGATACCAAGAAAGCCGGCGGTCAGGTCTGCTTCGGTCTTGCGTCTCTCGAGGAAACCGAGGACGTCCTCTCTGGTCTTGAGGATGACAAACTTGCCCTTCGAGGCTGCTGCGGCCTCATGTAATCGCCGCGCCTGGTAGAGCGCGCGGTCAGTTAGATTAGTCCAGCTCGACACAGGCCAGCGCTCAACCATGGCCAACAGGGTGATTTGGTCCGTGTTGCTGCTGTTACTTTCAATGCTCATCTCTTTCGGCGTCTTGGTGACGACGGTAAATGCCTGCACCGCCACATTGCCTTCGACCAGGCGCGGTATGTCTACATGGCCGTAGCTGCTGCGCGTCAGCAGATCTCGTCGCCACAGCAAAGTATCGGCATGGAGATCCGCCACCAGCAGTCGTTTATGCAAAGCCAATGCTGCTGGCGATGCAGTGTAGGGTGGTGGATTGAGCGTGATGTTCTGACCCTTCTCGACCTGCCCAGGCACGACAAACCAAACCACACCAAGAGCAAGCAGGACCAGGATCACCAAAAC
>JBDTUW010000078.1:0-10202 GCA_040007555.1 Acidobacteriota bacterium
AACGAGACTCCTGACTGGGCATACATTTCGTGACCGACCAGGGCTTATGCAAAACCACTCTGGCCTATTATTGAGTCAGTTCCCGGTAAGAGTTCTTGCGCTCATTTCCATGGTCTCCCTGTGCACGTTGGGACAGGAACAAAACCTGCCGCTGACCGCAAGGATTCCTCAGCCTTCGATTCATGCCGCCCCGGGCGTAGTCTTTACTGAGGTGACGAGGATTGCTCGCCTTGATCGCTTCCGGCTCGTCTCCGGCACTCCGGCGAAGGACTACCTCATTGAGGCGATTGGTGCGGGCTGCGCTTTCGTGGATTACGATAATGATGGCTGGCTTGACATCTATCTGGTCAACAGCTCAACGCTCCAAGCGCTACGCGGTCAGGCGACGCATCCTCGGGCGGCGCTCTATCGGAACAACCGTGACGGCACGTTCACCGACGTCACTGAGAACGCGGGAGTCGCCAACGAGCGTTGGGGTCAGGGTGTGTGCAGTGGTGACTTCGACAATGATGGCTGGGAAGACATTTATGTGACGAACTTCGGCGGAAATCGCCTCTATCACAACAATCGCAACGGAACATTTACCGACATCGCGATGAAGGCCGGGGTCACGCTGGGCGGCTGGTCCGCCGGGTGCGCCTTCGGTGACTACGATAACGATGGCCGGCTTGATCTCTTCGTGGCCGGGTACGTGGAATTTGACATCGATAACCTGCCGCCGCGTGCCTCTGGCGAGCCTGACAAGAGCGGCGCCGTGCCGGAGCAGAACCGGAAGACGGGCGGGGTGGGTGCCGCTTACGTGGCCGGGATGAATAGCTGCCAGTTTCGCGGACAGCGCGTGTCATGCGGGCCACTCGGTCTAAAAGGCGCAGCCGATCACCTATTTCACAACAATGGTGATGGGACGTTCACCGAAGTGAGTGAGAGGGCAGGCGTGTCAGACCGTGCCGGATACTACGGGTTGGGCGTAGCCTGGTTCGACTTTGACGATGATGGGCGACTCGATCTGTTAGTCGCCAATGACTCGACTCCGAACTATCTCTACCGCAATAAGGGCGAGGGCACATTCGAAGATGTGAGCTACTTATCGGGCGTTTCGCTCAACGAGAACGGCCGCGCGCAGGCGTGTATGGGGGTCTCAGTTGGCGATTACGATGGGGATGGGCGCGCCGACATCCACATGACCAATTTCTCCGATGACTCGAACGTGCTTTACCACAATGATGGTGGAGGCCTCTTTTCTGAGACGACTTTCCACGCGGGAATAGGCGAAGTTACCATTCCGTTTCTTGGCTGGGGGACGAACTTCTTTGATTACGACAATGACGGGTTTCGTGACTTGTTGGTAGCCAACGGGCATGTCTATCCGGTTGTTGACCGGTCGAACTGGGGAACCACCTACAAACAGCGGCTGCTGCTCTTCCGCAATTTGAAAGGCACTTTTTTCGAGGTTGGATCGAGCGCCGGCGCGGCGCTCAACACCGCGCGTTCGGCACGCGGATCAGCGACGGGGGATTTCGACAATGACGGAGATCTGGATATTCTCCTTAGCAACCTGGACGATTCCCCCAGCCTGCTGCGCAACGACGGTGGGGGTAAGGCCGGACACTGGCTGACGCTCAGGCTTATCGGCAACCCCGAAAAAAGGTGTCCGCGCGACGCCATTGGCACGGTCGTCTTCTGCACCACACAGGGACGACGCCTGCGTGGCGAGGTGGCAAGCGGGCAAGGTTTCTATTCACAGTCAGATTTGCGAGTCCATTTCGGATTGGGGCCGACGACGAAAGTGACGAAGTTGGAAGTACGCTGGGCCGGCGGCCAAACCGAGACCTACGAAATAGAGGGTGTCGACCGCTTCCTGACCATTGCCCAGGGAAAAGGTTTGGTCAGATGAAGGCTAAATCTGGCAGAAGGAAATGGCGAACTGAATAAATTATCCCTCCACTTTCCCCTGGCAGGGAACATCTTAGAGGACACTTCCATCGGTAGTGGTTCATTGAGCGCCTGAGCGAAGCGTCTGAAGGGCGGGTCGAATGTTACGAATCCTGTAGTCCCTTCAAAGAACTCTGCCCATCGCTCGCCGGGAGCTGATTCGATCTGCTCAATCCAACCGGCGGAGCGTAAAATGCATAGATCGACACGTTGCGCTTGTTTGCCTCTTTGATCGCGCGATCGAGGTCGATAGAAAACAGGACTGTGCCGGGATCAAAGCCGCGCGACACGTCACGACCGTCAGACCTCAACAGCACCGCGTTCCGAACTGCGGTACGAAGCTCCATGCATCAACTGCTTGAAGCCATACTTGATGACGACCGCACGAAGTCTGGGGAACTCCTCAAGGCAGATAGCAGCCTGGTGATCACACTCATCAAAGAGGCCAGACTCTACGAGTCGCAAATCTTTCACTGGATTTACGTCGGTGATACGGCACTGCATCTGGCAGCCGCCGGCTATCGCGTTGAGATTGTCAAACTACTCCTGGCCGCCGGCGCCAACCCAAACGCAGCAACGAACCATCGTCGCAGCACGCCGTTGCACTACGCAGCGGATGGTTATATCAACGGCCCCGCGTGGGATGCCACAGAGCAAGTAAAGACCATCCGCTGCCTGCTCGACGCCGGGGCTGACATCAACATCCAGGACAAGAACGGCGCCGCTCCTTTGCACCGCGCTGTTCGTACGCGATGCGCCGCCGGCGTAAGATGTCTGCTCGAATCAGGGTCTGATCCGACGCTGAAGAACAAGCCCGGCTCCACACCATTTCACCTTGCAGTGCAAGACACTGGGCGGGGCGGAAGCGGCGCGGAGGAGGCGAGAGTCGCTCAACGACAGATCATCGAGAATTTTCTTTCGCTCGGCGTCAGCGCCGCATTGAAAGATGGCAAGGGAAATTCAGTGCTGGATTGCGCCAGAAGCAGTTGGATACAAGACATACTATCCAGTGGGGTGACCGAACGCTCGCACGCCTGATGGGAAAGGCGCTCTTGGAGTGCGCGCGGCTTGCCGCCGCTTTTCTTCGCTGCACCTTGGTGCAGCGTTGCTGCGACTCTCGCTTCTCCGCGGCTCTGCGTTGAAATCGGCCTCACAGGCGTAGCGGGGGAACTGGTATGGTTACTCGCATGGAATCGGGAAAGAGTGGTCTCGTTGCTCCCGACGTCGACGTCGTTGTCACAGGTGCGGGCTTCGCCGGGTTGTACCTGCTCTACCGACTGAGAGGCCTCGGATTCTCGACGAGGGTCATCGAGAGTGCCGCCGACGTTGGCGGCACGTGGTACTGGAACCGCTACCCTGGCGCCCGCTGCGACATCGAGAGCATCGACTACTCGTACAGCTTCGATCGGGAACTCGAGACTGAGTGGCAATGGTCGCAGCGATACGCGACGCAGCCCGAGATCCTACGTTACCTTGGCCACGTCGCCGACAAGCACGATCTCCGCCGCGACATCCAATTCTCGACACGCGTCGAAGCAGCCACGTGGGACGACGACGCATCGCTCTGGCGGGTGCGAACCGACCACGGCGACGAGGTCAGCTGCCGGTTCTACATCATGGCCACCGGGTGCCTATCCCTGCCGAAGACTCCTGATGTCGAGTGCCTCGATCGCTTCGCGGGCGAGGCTTACTACACCGGCCGTTGGCCACATAAGAGTGTCGACTTTTCCGGGAAGCGGGTGGCAGTCATCGGCACGGGCTCGTCGGGGATCCAGTCGATCCCGATCATCGCGCAGGAGGCCGCCGAACTCACCGTTTTCCAACGTACGCCGAACTTCTCCAATCCCGCCCACAACGGGCCCGTGTCGCTCGAGAAGAAGGCCGCGTTCGACGCGAATCCCGCCGCCTACCGCGAGGCCGCCCGCCTGTCGAGCACCGGTGTGCCCGGGGAAGTCAGTATGGTGAGAGCGCTCCAGGTGCCAGAAGCGGAGCGACTGGCGAAATACGAGGAAGCTTATGCGTCCGGCGATCTGCTTGCCTTTGGCGCGGCCTACGCCGATATCGTGGTGAACCCCGAAGCCAACGAGACTGTGTGCGAGTTCCTGCGCGCCAAGATCCGCTCAATAGTGCACGATCCCGAGACGGCGGAGACGCTCTCCCCGAAGAATCACTTCTACGGCACCAAGCGCCCGTGCATCGATACCAACTACTTCGAGACCTACAATCTGCCTCACGTACACCTCGTCGACCTGCGCAGGGACCCCATCCGGGCGATCACGGAAAAGGGCATCGATACGGCGTCGCGGTCCTTCGACTTCGACACCCTCGTGTTCGCGACTGGGTTCGACGCGATGACTGGCCCGATCGTCTCCGTCGATATTACGGGGCGGGACTCGTTGACGCTCGCCGTCAAGTGGGTTGACGGCCCGCGCACCTACCTGGGACTGATGACCGCCGGCTTCCCGAACCTCTTCACCATCACCGGACCGGGGAGCCCTTCAGTACTGTCGAACATGGTCGTGTCGATCGAGCAGCACGTTGACTGGATAAGCACATGCCTTGACCACATGCGCGACCGGCACCTCACCATCGTGGAGCCGACGACGGTGGCCGAAACGGGGTGGGTGCAGCACGTCAACGACTGCGGCGACATCACTCTCTTCCCGCAGTCGAATTCCTGGTACATGGGCGCGAACGTTCCGGGTAAGGCACGGGTGTTCCTCCCATACATCGGAGGCGTCGATCGCTACCGCAAAGCCTGCGACGAGGTGGTGAGTCGCGACTATCTCGGCTTCGCCTTCGATGGCCCAGGTGGAGCGCGCTGCAACGATGGCGTCATCCGTCGAGTCCAGCCGGACGTCGCAATGCTGCTCGAGCTGGTTGAGGGCCTTGGGCTGCCCTCGTTCGACAGTATGTCGGTGGAGAATGCTCGCGCGACCTCAGTTGCAATGGCAGCCCTTCGGCCACCAGGTCCAAAGGTGCGTGAGGTGGTCGATGGCGTACTTCCTGGCTCGGCAGGCCCGTTGCCGTACCGCCTTTACCGGCCGGCGAGCCCGGGTCCGCACCCGATAGTCGTCTACTTCCACGGCGGCGGCTGGGTGCTCGGCGGCCACGATTCCGACGACCCGTTCTGCCGCGACCTCTGCGTGCGATCAGAAGCGATCGTTATGTCAGTTGATTACCGCCACGCGCCCGAGGCTCGGTTCCCTGCAGCGGTCGACGACGCGTTCGCAGCTGTCGGGTGGATCGCCTCCAACGCAGTAAGCCTCGGTGGTGAGCCGGGCCAGCTGGCGGCTTGCGGCTGGAGTGCTGGCGGGAACCTCGCCGCCATCGTCTGCCAGATGGCACGCGATGCCGGCGGTCCACGGATCGCCGGTCAGGTGCTGGTAACCCCGGTGACTGACTGCGACTTCACGCGCGAGTCGTACGTCGAGAACGCCAAAGGCTATGGTCTCACAACCTCTTTGATGGGTTGGTTCTGGGATCACTATGCCGATCAGGCGGATCGACAGCACCCCAGGGCATCTCCGCTGAGGGCCGAAAGTCTTGCGAACCTCCCTCCTGCTCTCGTCGTGACGTGCGAATTCGATCCGCTTCGCGACGAAGGACTGGCGTACGCTGAGGCGATGGCGGCGGACGGTGTCGATGCTCGTCACATCGCTCTTCGCGGGCAGATACACACGTCGGTGCCGTCGGTGGACATGATCCTATCGGCTGACGATGCGCGAGCGGAGATTGGCGCCGCACTCCGTCGGTTTTTCGGCCCATCCGATATCAAGTGAATTAGATATAGGTCGAGTCGCTATTTCCTGAACAGCCGCTTACTCATAGTGAGAGGATGATCGACTCACATGAATGAGTCAACGCGATGAAGCATGTCGATCCGAGCCCGAATCTCGTAATTTCGCCCGAGTATCGCCCCTGGCGTTCTTTCCGTCGTTAGGGATTTCAGCGCACTCGACTGGACGTTTGTCAGCGCTGAAGCTGCCTTGGTCGCCGGAAGCGACAAATTCAAAACCCAGGACAGCGTCGCCGGAATGCCAACCTCATTGGGGTCTGACTCGAACGGGTCGCTCGAGTTTGGACGTTTTCTTCGCCGCGACAGCGGCGGCCTAATACTAGCCCGGCGTTTCAACGCGGGGGGCCGGCGATCCAGAATTGGTTCGTCGCGTCAGCGACGATTGACCCAGCGAGCGGTCCTCCTTCCATGAGATCGAAGGCGAAAACGTCAATCGTCGCTGCCGCGGCGAAGAAATGTCCAAACTGAGACCGCCTTAGGATTCTGTCGAAATCGCGAGGCCGGGCGGGGACAAGCCCCGCCCCCTACATCATCGCGACCCGAGAGGCGACCCGAGAGGCGACCCGAGAGGCCCGTCTATGTCGCGTTTTGAACAGCTGACTTTTGAGTCTTTCTACTACATTTGCTTGCGTTGCAGAGTCACTCGCGTCGGCTGCGATTCGCGCTCGGTGGTGATGTCCAGTGTCTGCCTGGTCGGTTGATACCTCGGATGCGTGATGATCAGCGTCTTGCGCGCAGGTCTTACCTGGTCGAATCTGAATTTCCCGTCCGCGCCGCTCACGGTTTGCATGGTGCGCTGGTTCAAGCGCTCGGCGGAAGTGAAGCGGCGCAGCTCCGGCCGATCTTCCACCTCTATCAGGCTGATCAGCGCGCCCGGGATCATCTGTCCGTGTTCGTCGCGCGCCTCGCCTGTGACGCTGATGCCCGCACTCAACGGGAGCCGGAGGGAATACGAAGATTCGGTCGCGTCGATGCGTTTCGGCTCTGACACCTCGACGACATAACCGGGGCGCGTGGCCTCGATAACAAACTCTTTGTCGGGGTGGACCTCGACGGCAAAACTGCCCTGAGCGTCGCTCTTCGCGTCGCCCATCTCCCACTGATAGGTGGCCGTCACGGGGTCTCGCGCGGTTTCTTCATCGGCGTAGATCACTCGCACCTGTGCGCCCTCAAGCACCTGCCCTGCGGGGTCGAGTATCACCCCTTGGACCGTCTTCGCCTTGAGCAGTCGGAACTCGACTTGTCTCGTTTCGCCCGAGTGCAATGCGACGCTCTCGTGCTCCACAGCATAGCCCGCGAGCTTGGTGGTCAGATGCGCGTTCCCCTCGGGCAGGCCGATGATCTCGAACTCACCCAGCTCGGAAGCGCGCACGTGTTTGAGAGTGATTCCGCGCCGGTCACGGATGACGAGACCCAATTCGGCTGCGAGTGCGAGGCCAGAGTCACGATCGATGACGCGACCAACAACCCGTCCTCCCACGCCCCCTCGTCCAGTGAGAGCCACCAGTGGCACTGTTAGAGCAGCCGCGCATAGCAAAGCCTTGAACAGGAATCGGGAAGAAATTGTCTGAGCCATTCTTGCTCCTTAGTAAACCGTTGCGGGCAGAGAGAAATTGCAGGTGTCCGGGATCAGGAGGGGGATCACGGGCCGGAGTACACGCCGAAGATGCGACCTATACGGATGGTCGCGTCGATCCGCTTACACGGCACTCCAGCATCGCTCGGCCGGCAGACGACGTCGTGTTGATCCTGATAAAGAGTTGGCCACATGTACGCGGGGCTGAACTGATTGTTGACATCGTCGGGAAAACCGTTGAAGTCGTCATCGCCGATGGCTACACAACCGTTCGGGCTACAGCGCAAAGTTACCGCAAGGTCTGGGAAGTATATGCTCTCGATCAGATCGTCCGGGTCGGGTGTATCCAGCTCGTAAACGGACATGAAGTTTTGTTGCACCCTGAGCAACTGGCCGTTCAAATCCGCGCAGCCGCCCGCATCCGGTATGCCGTCATTGTCGGTGTCCCTAAGGGCGGAGACGACGAGACTGAGCTGAATACCGCCATAAGTGCTCGGTCCGCAGGGTGAGTATTGGTCTACATGAGTGTCCCGTCCGTACGGCGCAACGGCATTGTTCCATGAGAAAGAGTCGCTGAAGGGATAACCATTGGCAGGATATGGATAGTAGATCCCCAGGCTCAGGCGCCCGTCGCGCCTCTCTCGCCAACTGGGAAAGTTCAGATAATCCACCGTGCGGTAGCGGCTCTGCACCGAGCAGCTATTCCACTCGACTTTAGTTTGCTCGCAAGGCTGGAGCCAGCCCTTGAATTGATCGGTATCGCGTCTGGTCCCGACGTTTGAGTTGACTCCCCAATTCCCCCAGGGCGCAGTGTGGAAGAACCCGTCGCACTCCTCCGCCGTCTGGTAGGCATAGCGGTTGTGATTGACGAGGTTGACGCTGATGACGCACCTGGGCTGGGCGAAGACAGAGGGCGCAAGACACGGGCCTATGATTAACAAAGACAGCATCGGGCGAAATGAAAGCTTCATGATTCTTCTCTCTATCGATGTTCTGATGATACGGCGACTCAAGTATAAGCTGATGATGTTCATCGGCATTCACGAATTCTATTGCTCAGTATGCAAAATCGCGAGATCGAGAAAGATACGTAGCGCAATTGCCTGAATAGCGCAGCCCTGTGATTCCCAACTGCGCAGACAAGGCGGGCGCAATTTCGGCAAATTGCGCTACACTGACGGACCAAACCTCAAGAGGTAACGAACATGCCTTCACCATCCCGGCGCGATTTCCTGACGCTGACGTCCGCCACTGTCGCGGTTACAGCAGGGCTTCCTTCTGTGACCGACGCTCAATCGGTCAAGACGAAAAGAGAGTTTGCTGCCTACCAGCAGAAGCGCCGCCGGCTGCTCTGGAGCCTGCTTGGCGACTTACCGTTCAACCATCGTCCCAAACCACCGAAGCTGATCAAGACTGAGAAAGGCGATGGTTACGTCCTTGAACATCTCGAACTTGATTTGAACGGTATCGAGCCAGTGCCCGCGCTACTGCTCATTCCCGACAAGCGACAAAGGGCAGCCCCGGGATTGCTATATATCCACTGGCACGGCGGGACGTACCCAACCGGCAAAATGGAGTTGCTTACTGGTCAGAAGGTGTTGCCGGCTTACGCACCGGTCGTCGCGGAAAAAGGGATCGTCACGCTGGCGATTGATAGCTGGTGCTTCGGCCAGCGTCAGCATAATTCCACGGGCAAGACCGGCGAAGAGGATGCGTTCAAGAAAATGCTCTGGCAGGGCCAGGTGCTCTACGGGATGATGATGTTCGACGAGCATCGAGCGGTTGATTACCTGATCAGCAGGCCCGAAGTTGACGCGAACCGAATCGGCGCGTTCGGCATTTCGATGGGCGCGACGAAGGCGTGGTGGCTGGCCGCACTCGATCTGCGCGTCAAACTCTGTATTGATCTGTGCTGTATGACGGACTTCGAAGAGCTGATGAAGATTAACAACCTGAAAGGTCATGGTGTTTATTATTACGTGCCGAGCCTGCTCAAACATTTTCAAACTCACGAGATCAACGAGCTGATCGTCCCCCGCGCGCACGTCAGCTTGAACGGGCGGAAAGATTTGCTGACGCCACCTGCCGGAGTCGAACGGGTGCGCAATCACCTGATGCCTCTTTATCAGAAGTTCGGCAAGAGCGCAGACTGCCGCATTGAGCTGTTCGACTGCGCACACGAGGAGCTTCCAGAGATGCGTCAGTTAGTGCTGGAATGGATGGACACGCACCTCGTCAGCCGTTGAGCGAGTCGTTGAGCCAGTTGATTGAGCCAGTTGATGAGCCAGTTGATGAGCCAGTTGATGAGATAGACTACTTCGAGCTTATCGCACTCGCGATTCGTCGAGCCGCGCAACGGGCCGTGCCTGTCGACGGTCGGATCAGCCATACCCGCGATGTGTATCCGGGCCGGTTCTGAGTTTGCCTGCCTTTTATCGCCGACCACCGCCAAAGATCTTCTGCAGGATCTCCGAAGTCCGCGCCACTGGGTCGCGGCGAATGCGTTTCTCTTCATCAGCGATCAACATGAACAGGCCATCGAGAGCTTTCTGCGTCACATACTCATCGATATCACCGGCATCTCTGCCGGCAAGCCGCGCAATTGAACCGTATTGCTCCATCATCGCCTTGTACTGCGCGGTGACGCCTACTTGCTCCGTGAAACTTTTGACAATGGGAAGAAACTTGGCGGTCAAGCGCTTCTCGCTCGTCCTGCGAAAGAACTGAGTCGCCGCATCGTCCGGGCCCCTGACGATATTTGCCGCGTCCTGAAACGTCATTTGCCGGATCGAATCCTTAAAGACATCGGCAGCGACGGGCACGGCTTTTTCTGCGGCGTGATTCATCGCGGCGATGAAATCGTCCGCGACTCTGCCTTGTCCCAGGATGCGCAGA
>JBDTUW010000079.1:0-10113 GCA_040007555.1 Acidobacteriota bacterium
CATGG
Source organism: Acidobacteriota bacterium (assembly GCA_040007555.1). Classification (GTDB taxonomy): domain Bacteria; phylum Acidobacteriota; class Blastocatellia; order RBC074; family RBC074; genus JANNRD01. The sequence continues at coordinate 6 of JBDTUW010000079.1, forward strand.
GCTGAGCCGAGGCTGGCTCCGCTGTATGACCGAGTCGTTCGGTCAGCGCCTGCCGCACAAACCGTCTAATCGCGTCCCGCTCGGGCATTGAATGTACTCTCATTAAGAAACGCCTTGATTCCGCGAATCGCCTGACCCGTTCTGTGCTCGTTCTCAATCAGGGCAAAGCGCACGTGACCGTCGCCTCGGTCGCCAAATCCAATCCCGGGCGAGACTGCCACCTGCGCCCGAGAAATCATCTGCTTGGCGAACTCCAATGATCCCAGCCTGGCGAACGGCTCGGGGATCTTTGCCCAGACGAACATCGTTCCCTTTGGCGACGGCACGCTCCAGCCCGCAGACGCCAGACCCGAAATCAGGGCATCGCGGCGTCGGCGATAGACCTCGACGATCTCCTTGACACTCGCGTCGCAATCGCGAAGAGCGATAATCGCCGCGATCTGGATCGGCTGGAAGATTCCATAGTCGAGATAGCTCTTCAGCCGCGTCAGTGCTGAGACCACCTGATGGTTCCCGACGCAGAAGCCAACTCGCCAGCCGGCCATCGAATAGCTCTTCGAGAGAGAGAACATCTCGACCGCGACGTCCTTGGCTCCTTTAACCTCGAGAATGCTTGGCGCGCGGGCACCGTCAAAGACAAGATCAGCGTACGCCAGGTCATGGATAATGAGGTAACCGCGCTCGCGCGCGATAGCTACTGCCTCTTCAAAGAAACTCTTGTCGACACAGACCGTGGTCGGGTTGTGGGGAAAGGACAGGACGAGGAGCTTCGGTTGCTGCGATGGCGCGAACTCCAGTCGTCGCAGAGCGTCCATCAGCTCTCCGGCGCCGTCACCTATGGGTAGCTTGATCAGCTCGCAGCCGGCGATTGTCGCGGCGAACGAGTGAATAGGATAGCTGGGGTCAGGAACGATGACACGGTCACCGGGTTCGACCAGCGCAAGGACAAGATGCGAAAATCCTTCCTTGGCTCCAATGGTTGCAATGGCTTCAGTCTCGGGATCAATCTCAACTCCATAGCGCCGCTCGTACCAGCGTGAGATCTCGAGCCGAAGATTTGGAATGCCCTTCGATGCGGAATACCGGTGATTACGTGGATTGCGGGCGGCCTCGACGAGTTTTTCCACGATCGGTTCCGGGGTCGCCAGATCCGGATTGCCCATGCCGAGATCAACAATGTCATCCCCACGACGGCGGGCTTCCATTTTCAATTGGTTGATGACGGCAAAGACATATGGAGGCAGTTTCTCGATCAGGGGAAAGCGATAGTTCATGGATGATTCCAAAGTTCCGAAGCATTCAGTCCCGGAGATGCAGGACAACTTAATCGAACGTCAGACGTTGACAGTCGATGCCGCGGCCAATATATTGCCCGTCTCCGGGGTATCTTATCAACATCTTATTAAGGAGCCAATGCGACATGCCGAATGAGCTGGCAGAAGTCTCAGAGTTTACGAGTCCCGAGCTTGAAGTTCTGATTTCCACCGAGGATCTACAGGCGAAGATTCGCGAGATTGGCGCTCAAATAACCAGAGACTATGCCGGTCGACGGCCGGAGTTGATCTGTGTCCTGAAGGGCGCGATGATCTTCATGAGCGATCTGATCCGCTCGATCGATCTACCTCTGACGATCGACTTTATCGCCGTCTCAAGCTACGGCAAGGGCATGAATACCAGCGGGGAGGTCAAGATAGTAAAGGACCTCGATGAGCCCCTGGAAGGGCGCGATATTCTGTTGGTGGAAGACATCCTTGATACGGGTCTCACTCTTAACTACCTCACCCGCAGCTTCCGCTCTCGAGGCGCGACTTCGGTCAGAATTGTCACCCTGCTCAACAAACCCGACAGACGTCAGGCAGAGGTGGAAGTAGCTTATAAGGGGTTCGACATACCCGATAAGTTCGTTGTCGGGTTTGGTCTTGACTATGCTGAGCGTTATCGCAATCTGCCTTTTATCGCGGTCGTCAGGCCGTAAGATCAGCGCGGGGAGGTGGGAGGCCGCGGGGTCGGAGTAGGGGAAGGCGTGGTTCTCGATCCACCGGGTTTCATGTCAAAAGTGATGACGCCGCTGAGTTGAACAGGCACGTCATCAAACCGCGCAGGCGAGAACTTCCAGCCGCGAGCCGCGAGAATCGCCGCGCCATTGAGATCGGCACGGCCACTCACCACGTGAGCAAAGACCACCGCGCCGGTTGTCGACATCAGAACTTCCACTTTGACCGTCCCAGGTGCGTAGGCGGCGGTCAGTGCGCCCCGGCCGGAGCCAATCGAATACGCGCCGGATTTATCCGTGCTCCCAGTCTGCGAATCGTCCTTCTTCGCCGGCCTCGTTGAAGGGAAAACAGGGCTCACCCGTTTGACCGGCTGCCCCCCCTGCAACGAGCTCAACATCGCGTCGTTGAACTTTCCTTCCTCGTCCGCGTTCCTTGGAATCTCACCGATTCGCACTGTGGGCAAATTGAAGTTGGCCGCCTCCGGGTCCACGCTGTTGACGCTCTTCAATTGGAGTTTGATCGCCTTTTTCAATGCCTCCACCGCAAGCGCGCGATTCCGCCTCGCCTCGTCCTCGTTGCTCGTCGCCAGAGCGGCCTCCGAGTAGAGCAGGTTCCTGATATTGTGTGCCTCTGAGTAGTTTGCATTGACTCGGAGCGCTCGATCGGCGTAGTCGAGGCCTGCGCTGAGATTCTCGCGGACAAGCGCCGCATCGGCGTCCGTTATCTTGAAGGAAATCCTGCCATCCTTGATCGAATAAGATTTCGCTACCGGATCGTGCACACGTCGCCAATGGCTAAGGGCGACGCGATAATAGCTGAACGCCCTGACTGAGGGCTTCTGATCGGGCAACTCGGCTCGGCGAATAAACCATTCTCGGGATTGCTCCTGGTTATCGACGCGAAATGCCGTAATCGCGGCCAGTCCCAGCGCTTCGTCATGAACGGGCTCGATCTTGAGTGCTGCCTCGAACTTGGCAAGGGCCTGCGGGAAACGTGCCTTGCGGTAGAGAACCTTTCCCTGTTCGATCAGGTCCGCGACGGATGTCTGCCGCGACGCTGAGGTTTTTGGTGGGTGCTCTGCCGAAACTCCTTTTTGGGGTGAGCTGACCACCTTGTCCGGAGCCGTCGTCCGAGGTCGGGTTGCCTTGTCCTGTGAAGGGGCGCCTTGAGCAAAGCCTGGGGTAGCGGCGATCAGGATGCCACAAACAAGGGACCTGGATTTGTTGCTGAGCACTCTAAGAAACATGTCAAGCAGAGAAAGAGAACGAATCGATTTCCATCAATTACCCGACAGGCTCTTCGTCACCTGTGCCTGGCGTTGTCGTGCAGCCGCCTTGATCATCCTTTCGTTGAGCGAAAGAAGGCGGCGATCACGCATGAGGATTCTCCCATTGACTATCGTGTCGGTCACATCCGAGGCCTTCACCGCATAGACGAGATGGGAATAGAGGCTATACATCGGTGTCGCATGAGGGGCATCCAAGTCGACGATAATCACGTCGGCACGTTTGCCAACCTCCAGCGACCCGATCTCTCGTTCGAGGTGGAGAGCGCGCGCGCCACCGATTGTGGCCATCGCCAGCGCCTGCTGTGCCGAGAGGACGGTCGGATCCTTGCTGATTAGCTTGTGCAGTTTCGCTGCCGTATCCATCTCTTCCCAGAGGTTGAGATCGTTATTCGATGCCGCGCCATCCGTGCCCAGCCCAACTCTTAGATTCGCCTTGAGCATTTGTGGCACGGGCGAGACGCCAGAGGCCAGCTTCATGTTGGATTGAGGGCAATGTGCGACGCCAACGCCTCGCTGCTTGAGCACGTCGATCTCTGCATCGTTGACGTGAACGACGTGAGCGGCAATCACCCGATCCGAGAGGAATCCGATCCGCTCGAGGTACGGAACGGACCTGCTTTGGTAGGTGCTGGTCATGAACTCGGTTTCCGTAGGCGCTTCTGCAATATGGATGATGATTGGCGCGCCATACTTCTCCGCAAGTCTTCTCACCTCGCCCAGATGCTCGGTTGAGACGGTATACGGAGCGTGCGGAGCGATTGCAGGCACGATCAGGGGGTCGTTCTTCCAGCGCTTGAGGAAGGTCTCGACATTAGCCATCGCCTCAGGCCAGGTCTTGTTGTCCGGTGCGGGAAAGTCGATCACCGTCTCGCCAAGAACGCCGCGAACACCAGCCTTCTTTGTTTCTTCAGCTATGGCGTCTTCAAAATAGTACATGTCGGCGTAGGTCGTCGTCCCGCCTCGAATCAATTCCGCCAGACCCAGGCGCGTTCCATCGACGACAAAGGCGCGAGTTACATTCTTGCCCTCGGCGGGGAAGATGAACTTGGTGAGCCATTCCTGGAGGTCCATGTCGTCGGCGACACCACGGAAGAGCACCATGGGCAAATGGGTGTGCGTGTTGATCAGCCCCGGAAGGACTGCTTTGCCGCGAGCGTCGATGACGGTCTTTGCCTGTATTGGCTTTCGCCGGAGCTCAGCCTGATCGCCGAGCGCGACAATCCGATCACCCCGAATAGCGATGAAGCCTTTTGGATAGAGATGTCCTTCAGCGTCCATCGTCACCACCGCACCGCCCGTGATGAGGAGATCAACGGGGACAGCTCGGGCCTCAGATCTGGGTTGTGCGCTGACGTTCAGCAACAGAATGGCCAACAGAAAGATGACTCGTGACGCTCGATTCAATGATGGCTCCAATTTCGACCTCGAAGGTCGCACTGCCAGATGCGCCGCCCAATTACAGGAAGCTGCGATCGAATGGGGTTGGCAGGAGGTCCCGTACTTTCTTCACCTCGATCGCGCCCTGAAGATTGGCCATGATAACTTCCGCGTCACCGCCCAGGATGTCGGAAAGCACCTGCCTGCAGGCACCGCAGGGCCTGACCGGTGAATGTGAGTCAGCGATCACCGCAACTCGCACGAGATCGTGACGACCTTCCGAAATTGCCTTGAAGACAGCCACGCGCTCCGCGCAAAGGCTCAGACCGTAGCTGGAATTCTCGACGTTACAGCCCGTGAAAACGGTACCGTCGCTCGCTTCCACGGCGGCGCCCACCTTGAAGCCGGAATAGGGTGCGTGCGCACGCTCGCGAACCTCTCTTGCGATCGCAACGAGGGGCTTTCGGCTCTCCTGCTCGACCTGATCGGCCCGATCGGCCCGATCGTCAGGTTGTTTCTCTGCTTCTTTCGATTCTACTTTCATCAAACTCTTTGTTCTCGAGCCGACCCGGTCAGCTCGGTCTGCAACTGTGTTCGGATTCTTCCCGAGATCAGATCTATCCCGACCTGGTTGTGTCCGCCCTCCGGAATGATGACATCCGCATAGCGCTTGGACGGTTCGACAAACTGCTGATGCATCGGGCGAACCGTGCCGAGATATTGGTTGATGACGGCCTCGGCCAGGCGTCCCCGCTCGTTGACATCGCGTCTTAGTCTTCGAATGAATCGAAGATCATCGGGGGTGTCGACAAAGATCTTGATGTCCATCAGCTCTCGCAGAACCGGATCAACGAAAATCAGAATTCCTTCGATGATGAGGATCGGTTTCGGCGCGATCCGGACTGTTTCATTCCTGCGCATATGATTGGTGAAATCGTAGACCGGCATCTCAATCGCTTCACCAGCGCGCAGTGCCTTGATGTGATTAATGAAGAGATCGTTGTCGAGCGCATCGGGATGGTCAAAGTTGATTTGATGTCGCAGTTCCACCGGCATGTCGCCGAGATTGCGGTAATAGCTGTCCTGCTGCAGGTAGATGACCTCGGCGCCACTGACATCTTCGAGTATGCGCCGAGCGACAGTCGTTTTTCCTGAACCTGTACCTCCCGAAATCCCGATGATCATGAATTCTTTCCGGATGAAACGGTGCCGTTCCCATCAGCGTCCCAGCGATCGATCAGGTGAGGCGTGGAATGATCCCGTGAAGCAACTGGCTAAACTTCTCGCTGACGAGATCGCCGGCGCGTATCACCGAATCGTGATCAATCGGTCCTTCACTAATACCCGCGGCAGGATTGGTGATAAGCGAAATGCCAAGGATCTCCATTCCCATCTGACGTGCAACGATCGCTTCGGGCACGGTGGACATTCCGACGGCATCTGCTCCCAGTACGGTCATCATTCGAATCTCGGCCGGCGTTTCGTAGTTTGGCCCCTGCAGCGCCAGGTAGACCCCCGATTCAAGCGGGAGGTCAATTTCGTCTGCGACGTTGCGGGCAATCAGCTGGTAGTCGGACGAGTAAACCGCGCTCATATCGGGAAATCGGTCGCCGAGCCTGTGGTCGTGTTTTCCGCGCAACGGGCTGATCATCATGAGATTTATGTGATCAGTGATCAACATGAAGGTACCCAGCTTAAAGGCGGGATTAACCCCACCGGCCGCGTTTGTCAGCACCAGGCGCTTCACTCCCAACGCACCAAAACTGCGGATCGGCAGCGTTACTTCATCAAGCGAATAGCCCTCATAGTAGTGAAATCGCCCCTGCATGACGCCGACTGTAATGGGCGCGTCGCCCTCTGCTCTGAGCCTTCCAACCACCAGACGTCCTGAGTGCCCCTCAACGGTGGAGCGGGCGAAATCGGGAATCTCCTCGTAGGGGATGATGATCGGGTCGAGCAGCGTCTCTGCGAATGCGCCGAGGCCCGAACCGAGAACCACGGCTACGTCTATCTGGCGTTCACATCTTTCTCGGATATACCGCGCGGAAGTCTGTGCGCGGTCAAAGATCAGTATCGACATCAACAACCCCTTCTCGTAGTGAGGGCAAACAAGAACCAGCCTGAGTTTACTCTTTGGCGTATGGGATGCCCAGTGAACGAGGTGGTGTTGCGCGGCGGATCAGCCCCGCCAGCACTACTATCGTCAGGACATACGGAATGAGCTGGATGAATTGATTCGGAATATTGACGGTACCCTGCATCCTGATTGCGACCGCCTCGGACAGTCCGAAAAAGATACACGCCAGGAAAGCGCCAACGGGGTGCCACTTACCAAAAATCAACGCCGCCAGTGCAATGAACCCTCGACCAGCCGTCATGTTTCGCGTGAAGAGTGAATTCTGGCCAATCGACAGATAGGCTCCACCGAGGGCTGCCAGAGCGCCGGATATCAGTACTCCAGAGAACCGCATGCGCCAGACACTGATACCCGCCGTATCCGCCGCCTCTGGATTCTCCCCCACGGCCCGCAGACGCAGACCGAAGGGGGTTCGATACAGAATGTACCAGCTGGCAGGAACGGCCAGGAGCGCCAGGTAAACGAGCGGCTTCTGGTTAAAGATGGAAGCCAGAGTCGGGTAACTGTCGGGGGAGAAAATCGTCACATCGGGAAGCACCTGATCTCTTGGCAGCTGCGGCGTCGCTCCGGTCGAATTAAAGAAAGCGCCCGAGAGCAGTGCCGGAACCCCAAAGAAAAGCACATTGATTGCCGTGCCACTGACAACCTGGTCCGCCCCGTACTTAACGGTGGCCACGCCCAGCACCGACGCCACGAGCAGCCCCGCGACGATTGCTCCCAGCAAGCCGACCCACGGATTGTGGCTGAAAACCGTCACCGCCGCCGCAGTAAATGCTCCTGAGAGCATCAGGCCCTCAAGCGCAATGTTGATCACACCACCGCGTTCAGAATAGAGTCCGCCAAGCGCTGCCAGGATCAGTGGCGTTGCGAGCCTGATCGTCGAGGCGATGAGCGTCAGATTGAAAACGTCTGCCAGAGATTCCAAGTTAGCTCCGAGCGAGAGTGCGTCGCGTCAGCAACTTACGGAAAAGTGCCTCAGTCGCGACGAATAGAATGATGATGGCCTGCAGCACCTGAACGAGATCCTTCGAAACATGATCCGTAAAGATGTCAACAAAGAGCGCCCCGCGAATCAACGCGCCAAAAAGAATCGCCGCCAGAATGATGCCAATGGGATGGTTTCTCCCAAGCAATGCCACGGCGATGCCGGTGAATCCATAGTTGGCGGAGAAGTCATGGTAGTACCGGTACCGATAGCCAAGCACCTCGTTGATCCCGACCATACCCGCAAGGGCACCGGAAAGCGCCATCGCCAGCACTATCTGTCGCCGGACATTGATTCCTCCGTACTCGGCGGCGAGGGCATTGGCCCCCACGGCTCGAATTTCATAGCCCCACTTCGTTCGCCAGAGGAGAAAGTACACGGCGAGACACGCCAGAATCGCCAGAATAAACGCGAAGTTGAGGGGTATTCGCTTCGGAAAATCGATCCCAAGCGGCGCGAGAAAACTGTGAAAGCGGCCAATCTGACCCTGCTCAGCGATCTCGATCGTTTGCATGATCGGGTCACCGGCGATCTTGTAGTGACGCTGAGTGAGGTAGCTCAACAGACCCACAGCAATGAAGTTCAACATGATTGTGTTGATTACTTCGTGTGATCCAAAGCGGGCTTTGAGAACGCCCGGGATCGCGCCCCAGAATCCGCCCGCCAGCATCGCCGCTATCATCGCAGCCGGGACCAGTAGAACCGAGGGAAGCGCAGTGAACGTAAACCCTACCCAGGCAGCCGCAAATGCTCCCATGTAAAGTTGCCCTTCAGCGCCGATGTTGAGCAATCCGCACTTGAATGCGAGCGCGACAGCCAGCCCAGTGAAGATCAATGGAGTCGCATAAAAGAGAGTATAACCCCAGTTATCGAAGGTGAAGTTTCCGAGCGCATCGTGGAAGCTGAAGGCACTCGAAAGAAGCAGCCGATAAACTTCAAAGGGGTTGTCGCCGATCGCCAGTACTATCAGACCGCCAATAAAGAAGGCGGATAGGACCGCTATCAAGGGAAATATCAGTTCGCGAATTAGAAAACGCATCTTTGAATTGTGGATTTTAGGTTCCGGATTTTGGATTCCCGAGCGCCAGGATGCGGATGCAGCGACCGGGTAAACCCGCTGGCGGGCGGAAATCCAATCAAATTCGACTTTGCATCCTTAACAGATCCAGCTACTGCCGTCGGCTAATCAACTCTGATCACTGACCACTGATCATTTCCTCAATGCCCGGGTGACAAAAACACGGCATTAAGCAGCATTACGTTGAGCCCTTCAATGAATGCTCTATAGCCAGGGTCCTCGGCAAATGCCACCAGGTGTCCACGGCCCATGCGGACATACATCAGATAGGCTTTATTGGGTAATTGCTTCTTCGCGTCATCCCAGATGAGCCCGCTCACCAGAAACCTGTCTTCCGGCAGATATCGCGAGACATTGACTCCCTGATCCAGTCTGAGCGGAGTAAATATCCGATTGCTGTCGACGATGACTGTCGTGGTGTCGCCGTACCCGAAACCGAGCCAGTGGTCGGGATCGACACTAACGCGCACGATCGCCCCAGGCGTCGAACTGGGCCACTCTTCCTTTGGTTCGATCGCCTTGTCCGGGCCACCGTCTTTGGCCGGCGCATCTGTCTGCTTCGACGGCGACACGGGTGTTTGGGCCGCAATGTCGCCCCCCCGTCCGACTGGCTTCGCCTGTTGCGCGGCCTCAACCGGTTCTCGCTTGTCGGGTTTTGCGTCGCCCTTCTCGCGCCGCTCACGACGAGCTGGCAGGAGGTTTACCCGTTCCTCCGCTGCCCATGCCGTGGCCCCGGCAAACGTGATCAGCGTCCCCCCAGCGGCCATCCAATCTCGCAGCCTCGCGCCATCGCCGAGGGCAGCGGTGTAGCCTGTGCCGCTATCGGGCAGAATCAAGACGTTGTATTTGTTGAGGTCGATGGAGCGCAGCATGTCAGCGCGGATCGTCGTTACTGGATAGCCGTAGCGCTGCTCGAGAAGATACCGCGTCCAGCCGACCGAGCTAGCCGATGTGGGTGTGTTGTACGCAAGGGCGATCTCTGGCTTCGGGAGGTACTTGACACTGGAACTACCAAAGTTTGGGCCATCTTCAACCCAGGCGGAGTCCGTTGGGTAAGCATCAATTCCATAGTCCGATACAAGTTTACCGATTCGCTCGTGAAGGTCTGCGGGATTGTCTTTAATCTTGACGATCAGGGTTCCCGGCGGGAAGCTCGTGCCAGCCAGGCGGAACCCCTTATCGCTGCTGTGGACGCGAACGTTCTGTATGAAGAGGTCTGCGAGCGCGGACCCGGCGGATTGCGTTCCCC
>JBDTUW010000080.1:0-10015 GCA_040007555.1 Acidobacteriota bacterium
ACGCGTCGCGGATGATTACATGACCGGATCGAAGACGGACCTCGACGATGCGATCGACAATATGGTCGCTCAGGCGCGGAATCGAAGCGCTAAACTCGAGGTGTCTGCGATGGTAGCCAATGCCAACCAGATCGTCGCCGATCTAACCGTGACCAATCTTGCGGGCCATCGATTTCCGAGCGGTGTCGGCTTCCGCCGTCTCTTTGTTGAGTTCATCGTCAAGGACAAGGACCAGAACGTGGTCTGGGCTTCCGGCCGCACCAACAAGCTGGGGATCATAACAGGCGCTAACGGCAAGGCACTTCCGTCGGAGTTCCACGAGGAATACACCGACGGCGACGGTAAAAAGCAACAATCTTATCAACCTCATTACGAGGTGATCAGTTCGCAGGACAAAGTTCAGATTTACGAGGAGCTGACGGTCAACGCCAAGGGGCAATTCACCACCAACTTCATCCGCCGAGACAAGAACATCAAGGACAATCGGCTCCTGCCGATTGGCTGGACCGAGCACGGTCCTGATCCTTCTCTCAATGGTAGATTTCTCGAGTCCACGCACGCTGAGGGAGAGGATGTCGTCAAAGATCCTGATTACCACAATGGTCTCGGGAGGGACACGTACTCTTATCTGGTGACACTGCCCGCTGGAGTAGATCCTTCCAAGTGTACGGTTGAGGCGAGCCTCTATTACCAGTCCACCCCGCCGGGGTACCTTGCTGATCGCTTTGAGGCGGCGCCAACAGGCTACGCAACGAAGCGGCTTTACTACCTGACCTCGAATCTCACGACGGCAGGTACTCCGATCGAGAATTGGAAGCTGAGAATCGTCTCAACACCCCAGGTAGCCGTTACCGGTGCGATTCCCTCGGCGTGCGCGAAGGTGTGCGCGAGGTCGTCGCGGTACTATTTGAGCCGACTCGATAAGCTGCCAAACGGATTTGTCGTTATTGCGGGAAGCACGCTCAGTTCAGTGCCAACATCCAACAAGACAGCGATGAAGCTGACTCTTGATGGTGGAAACACTCCACGCGGCAAGTTCAATCGGGAGTTTGTTGCGTTGCAACTGAGCCTGCTCGCCTCGCCCGGGGATGACAATGCAGTCCTCGGCAGTGTGCTCAGTTGTTATCTTAACTTCGCGCCGGTGCGTCTCAGCAACTTTACCCTCCTGAGGGAGACCTCGACCCTGAAGGAACTGATAGTGGCTGCTCAAACAGCCGCAAAATACGGCACCACTTCTGACCTTCAAGCTCTCAGTAACCTCTTAGACAGCATTAACAGCAACGATCCTGGTGGACGCTGCGGCCCGTAGAGACTCTTCATTCGTTCAACCAAAGACCTGAGGATGGGCGGTCCCTTCCTCAGGTCGCTTTGGTCGTCTCATGTCCAGTGGCTGAGCACAGCCTGAGCTTGCTCCTCCGTTCGAATCAGTAAAAATGAAACAGATACTGTTGCTTGTAGTTAGCGTGTTGGGACTAGCTGGCGTATCCACTCGAGGCCTATCTCAACAACGTGTGCCGGTGACGGCCAGGGCTTTGTGGGGGCCTGGAATGAGCATCATGCAGGAAATAAGGGAAGAGTGTTCGAAACTCCCGTCAGAGAAGTTTGGCGAGTGCTTTCTTTCGATGATGCAGAAGTCGGGCGCAACGCCTGAGGCTGTGGCATTTTCACGGCAGACGAGCAGTATGGGCTATCTGCGTGACTTCAAGGAAGCGGGGCCAGTCGATATCGCATTCGTCCACTATCCATTTCGAGCAAATGAAAACCAGGGCGCTTTTCTGGTCAATGGCGGCGGCCGATCGGCTAATGTTTCTGGCCCTTCTGGCCCTTCTGGCCCTTCTGTATGGATAGACATTGATGACCAGTCGATTCTTGCTCAGGAGGAACTGCAAAAGAATCCAACGTACGGGCGGCTTGCCAGAGAGTTTCCCGATATCAGTCTTTGGCCGGGTGATCGTAATGGGACCAGCTATCTTGTCACCAGGGGACTGCCTGCCGGGGGTGTTCGGTTTACGGCGGGCTACATACTACGGAAGGGCTGCCATGCGTGCGAAATCATCGGCCGAGTAAATTTTGCCTTCGACTTTGAGCAATCAGGGAGGTTCCTCGGGACCAAGCTTTTGGGTGTCTCGGCTCAGTCGCGCTGAATCCTACTGTCGCCACGGGCATCGTAGGGGGGAGGTTTGTCCCCGCGCGGATCTCCGCCAACGAAACGGGCGGGGACAAGCCCCGCCCTACGACCTATGCAAATAAGCCGAATTCCTATTTCTGCGGATATCCAGCCGTTGCCTTAACCTCTTCAATCTGAAGATTGTGCCGCATATTGTGCAGTGGAATAAGAATCAGCCACTGGTATCCATTCATCGGACCCAGGTTGGGATGGTTGAAGGTGTGCTCCTTGAGCGCGGCGTCGTTCTCCATGACCAACTTGATTGTCTTTGCGCGCACTTCCGGGAACTGCTTGAGGAAGTCCGCCCGTGACAGATTGCCCTTGGGCTTGGCCGGTTCCGGCGCCTGAACCTTAACAGATCGATTCAGCACCGCAGTCATCATCTGTTCAGTTTTGCCGCCAGTCAGGGTTGACCGGCGTTGTCATGACGCGAGCGACCAAATCGAGAAGGAATGGGTCGAAAAAGAGGATGTGCTCGCTGACTTCGCCAACCGACCAACGATCCGGAGCCGGCTTATAAGTCCATTGAGCATCGCTCAGGCCTTCCACTGACTTGAGCGTCTCATCCATCGACTTTTTCAGCAATTCGACGGCCTTCTCCTTTTCGGCTGCCGTCAGCTTCGCATCTGAAGCGCCCGAGGCAGCAGGCACTGGAGCGCTTGCACCAGGCGCGGCATCGCCCTTGTAGTCGGCCAGCCACCCGGCGTCGACTTTCTCAGCCTTGCGTTTTTCCTTTTCCGCCTTGAGCCACTTGCCGCGCTCGTTCCAACCCTCTCCGCCCTCAGGTTGGGTATGACAAAAAGTGCAGTCCTTTGCGCCAAATTTGGCGGCTTGCCGCAGAAACGGCGGGTACGAAACAACCGGCACCGATGAGCCGACCAGCAGCATCACACCGGCAACAACTACCGCAAGTCGAAAGACATTCTTAATCACTGTCCATTGCCTCCAAATAAAATTTGCCGACGCATCCCTATCTCCAACGTCCGCAGGCGCGGTCGCTCGGACTTGTATCGACTAAAGCATATTACTCTCGATGGGTCGATTTTGTTACCAGTTCTTTGAGGCGGGCTCAGTTTGAGTGGCCAACCAAAGTGTCCGCTCCTGCGCCTTTAGACCCAAGAGGTCCGCCCATGATGACAGTCACCGGACTTCTCGTTCGATCCACCAACGACTCACTTCCCTGCTGAGGCTTGTCTGAATGCCGCCGCGATGCCCGGCGCGGTAACGTACTTGGCGAAGATGAATCTCTTCAGCCTTGACGCGCCCGCAAATGCGGCCGGCGGCTTGACGCCCCTCAACATGGCTACGTCCCAGGGCGGTCGCATTTCGCCAGGCGAGTATTGACAGCAGTAACCCCGGCAGAACGAATGCCCTTGATGTCATAGTTAACTCCCGGCGTTTACTGCCCGGCCGCCTGAGGCTCAATCGCGCTAGCCCGGCCGATTTTTCCGAAGAGGATGCCAGGGTAGCAATCTGGGCAAGCAAATTGGCCTTAGGGAGGTGTCAAACTTGTCAAGAAAACGTAAAAAGTTGTAACGGCGCGCCAGTGCCCCTTCACGATCATCATGGCGTGTGAGAACGTGCCACTTCCCTTGAAACCTGTTGATCGCTCACCGCACTCACTGAGCCAGCAGGAACCATGCCGGGCAGGGAGGATTGTCGATGAGCAGGCTGTTGCAGGATCTGCGAGCTGAAACCGGACTCGTCGCAGTGCGCGATACCGACCCGGGCCTTCCCGTATTCAACCCCAAGACCATGACAACTCTCATGTCGGACTCGGGTGCGAGTAACCGCCTCAACGCGCTGTTGCTGGGAGTCTTTGCAGCGGTAGCTCTGGCGCTGGCGGTCATTGGTGTCTATAGCGTCATGAGCTACACAGTCGAACAGAATACGCGTGAGATCGGAATCCGGATTGCGATTGGCGCACAGCCTCGCGATGTTGTGAAATTGGTTATCGGCCAGGGGCTGCTTTTTGGTGTTGGCGCCACTGATCCTGTGACTCTGACGGCGATTCCTCTGTTGCTTGGTGGCGTGGCGTTTCTCGCCTGTACTATTCCCGCAATGCGCGCGACAAGGGTGGATCCGCTCGTCGCGCTTCGCCACGAGTAGCGATACCGACGGGCAGCTCAGATCGCTGGTGACCAAAACTACCAAAGACTGCCAGTACTGGAGGAGACGATGCGTGATTTCTTGCTGGACCTGAGGTATGGCGTACGCAGGCTGTTGCGACGACCAGGGTTTACGATCGTTGCCATAGTCACGCTGAGCCTCGGCATCGGCGCGAACACCGCGATTTTCAGTGTCGTCAACGGGATCTTATTTCGTTCACTCCCCTACGAGGATCCCGATCGGCTCGTCCTCCTGTGGGAGGCTGGCAAGGGAGTTCGCAACAACCCTGTCTCCCATCTCAACTTCAGCGACTGGCGCGCTCAACAACACTCATTCGAGTCGATCTCCGCCTACACAGGACGCTGGGGCGGACCCGAGACCATCACTGGCGGCTCTGAGCCGGAACGCGCCTATGTGGTCAGTGTCTATCGTGATTTCTTTAAGGTCCTGGGCGTCAAACCAGCGTTAGGACGATTTTTCTCGCCCGATGAAGAGCGGCCAGGAAGCAATCCAGTAGTAGTCGCCAGCTACGGTTTTTGGCAGCGGAGGCTGGGTGGCACATTGGCGCTGACAGACCGACGGCTGACGATCGACAATCGAAGTTATCAGGTGATTGGCGTCATGCCGCCGAACTTCAGTTATCCCGCGGACACCGATCTCTGGATTTCCCGAGAGCAGTCCGAGACTGACGGAGCAGCGCGCTCGGCGCATGGCTACATTGGCATTGCGCGTTTGAGAGGCGATACCGGTCGAGAACAGGCGCAGATCGAGATGACGGCGATAGCGAAGCGCATAGTCGCGCAGGACGGAAGCGATCAATCTCACGATGATGTCACAGTGATCTCGGTCAAGGATCAGCTGACGGGCTCGATTCGGGAGGCGCTGATGGTATTGTTCGGCGCAGTTGGGTTGGTCCTCTTGATAGCGTGTGCGAACATCGCCAACCTGCTACTCGCGCGGGCAGTAAGTCGCCAAAAGGAGATTGCCGTCCGCGCTGCACTGGGTGCAGGGCGAGGTCGAATCGTCCGACAGTTGTTGACTGAAAGCCTCCTTTTAGGACTGACCGGCGGTGTCGTCGGACTCCTCCTGGCCGCTTGGCTGGTGAAGGCCCTGGTAGCTCTGGGCCCAACGACGGTGCCGCGGCTGGGCGAGATTCAGGTCGATTCGTCGACGCTCCTTTTCACACTCCTCATTGCGCTCGTTACGAGTGTCGCTTTTGGGCTTTTTCCGGCCCTGCGTGCTTCAAATCCGGATCTAAACAATGCGCTTAAGGAGAGTGGTCGAGGGAGCAGTGCCAGTTCCGGGCTGGTGCGCGGTGGGCTGGTTGTCGCTGAGGTTGCGTTGACGCTCGTGCTCCTGATCGGCGCCGGCCTACTGACTCGGAGTTTGCTGAGAGTTCTTGATATCAATCCAGGGTTCAGCTCAGCCAATGTGCTCACGATGCAGGTCTCTCTGCCATCTTCTGAGTATGCGGATATCCCGCGCCGTTTGACGTTTTACCGGCAGCTTTTCGAGCGAATCAGAGCGGTACCTGGCGTTGAGGCGGCTGGAATGGTCAATAATCTTCCGATGGGCGGTGTTGATCTCAATGGCCAGTTTGGGATCGCAGGCCGGCCACGCGAGCGGTACGGCTACGGCAGCTACCGCGTCGTCGATGCGGCTTACTTTGGTTCGTTGGGTATCCCGCTGATGAAAGGGCGCTATTTCAGCGATTCAGACAGCGAATCGACTGAGCCGGTAGCGATTATTTCACAGCGCGTCGCCGATACCTTCTTTAAAGGAGAGGATCCCATCGGGCAGCGAGTTCTTTCTGTGAATGATGTTGTCGCACGAGAGGAATTCGAACAGGAGCAGAGATGGCCGAAGATCGTTGGGGTGGTTGGCGATGTCCGTCATTTCGGTCTCGAGAGCAGGGCCGCTGCCGATGTTTACTTCAATTATGCTCAGCGATCGCGGCGTATCGGCCAGATGACCTTGACGATCAGGACGGGCGGACAGGGTCTGGCGTCCAGATTGAGGCAGGAAGTGAAGGGGCTCGATCCACATCTGCCGGTAAGTTTCGAGCCGCTCGACAACATCCTTGGACGTTCAACCGCCAACCGGAGGTTCAATGTCGTCCTGCTCGGTGGCTTCGCGGGGTTGGCGCTCCTCCTGGCCATGATCGGCATCTACGGCGTCATGTCCTACGCGGTATCACAGAACACGCGTGAGATTGGCATTCGGCGCGCCCTTGGTGCACAGTCCACAGACGTCGTGAAGCTGGTGGTGGGACAGGGGTTGATTCTGGCTGCCATCGGGGTTGCGATTGGTCTGGTCGCGGCACTCGCTCTCGGAAGATTGGTCGGGGGTCTGCTTTATGAGATAAGGCCGTCGGATCCAACGACGTACGTCGGCGTAGCAGCGCTGCTCCTGGCAGTTGCGTTGTTCGCTTGTTACGTGCCGGCGCGCCGTGCGTCGAGGATAGACCCAATGATTGCGCTGCGGCATGAATAGGAGAAGATGAGACTTTTTCCGAGGATCACGCGACCGCGAATAAAGAGATTGCGCTCAAGGCTGAACCGATTCGCGAGGCACTTGACCGTCAAACGGGTCACAATCATTGTTGAGGTTGCTCTGTTTGCATTAGTGCTCGCGTTTCTCCTAACCGGAAAGTCAGGTAAATGGATCGATGGATTTGGACGGCGCAGCGACCTGCTGGCATCTATTATTCTCTTTGTGGTCCTCGTGCTGCTCGACGCGTTTGTCGGGCGGCAGGTGGTTCCGCGACTCGAGCGCTATTTCTCTCCGGCGCCTTATGACGAACACCGCATCCTGTTCGATCTTGGCCAGGAGGCAGGACGAGCGGCGAATGTCGAGGAGCTCTACAAATCAATTGCGGCGGGCATCGAGCGCTCATTCGAAGCGGAAGACGTCTCGATCTTCACTCGAGATGAGGCGACCGGTGAGTGTATTTGTCGCATCTCCTCGTCGCACCGGATCGCCAACCCGGTTGGCATTGACGGTGTCGTCTCTCCGGTCCTGGATGAGCCACCGCTCTCACTTTCCAAGGATGCGTTTGTCATCAAGAGACTAAACACGCTATCGGCGCCGCTTGTGATCGGGGCGGGTGAGTTCGCCACCTGGAGTCAGGCATTGAGCTTCGCGTCTGCGTCGGTAAGAGAGGCAAGACAGCAGGAGCGCCGAGTGCTCGAGTCGATCAAGGCACACCTGCTCGTGCAGATCAGAACGAAGGAGCGGCTGATCGGAGTCCTCTCGCTGGGCCTTCGCCGGGGCCAATTCGAGTATTCACCAGCAGACCGCGAGGTTCTGATGTCGGTTGCCTCGCAGCTTGCACTAGTCGTTGAGAACTCGAGATTGGCCGAGCGGATGGTTGCGGAAGAGCGGTTGAGGCGCGAACTCATTCTTGCAGGCGAAGTCCAGCGCCGCCTCCTGCCTGCAAAGCCGCCAGAAGGTGTTGCGGTGGAGTTGGCCGGATTCTGTCGACCGGCTCGTGGCGTTGGTGGCGACTACTACGATTTTTTCAAGTTTGACAATCAGCAGCTTGGCATCGCGATTGCCGATGTTGCAGGAAAAGGGATGGCGGCCGCGCTGCTGATGTCAACGGTTCAGGCGACGTTGCGCAGTCTGTCGGCGAGCGAGAACGGTCGCGGCCACGCCAGCGGGAAGCTGGGCGATATGGTGGCGACGCTCAACCGGTTGCTATGGAGCTCAACTGGTGGGGCCAACTATGTGACGTTTTTCTACGCGCAATTTGATCAGGCAACACAGCGGCTTGCCTATGTCAACGCAGGTCACAATCCGCCCTTCTTTTATCGGGCGTATCCGGTTCAGGATTTCAGAACGCTCAGCTCCGGTGGACTCTTCGTGGGCATGTTCGAGCATTGCGCCTACGAGCAGGAGGTCGTTCAGATGCAGACAGGTGACGTGTTGATCGCGTTTACCGACGGTCTGTCTGAGGCGCAGAACGCGGATGGTGATGAGTTTGACGAGCACAGGATAAAAGAGGTCCTGGTGGCGACCGCTCACCTGACGGTCAATGAGATTCGGGATGCTATCGAGGAGCGCGTGCGTGTCTGGGTCAACACTGCTCCCCAGTACGACGATCTGACGTTCATTGTCATGAAAGTGAACTGATTTCGGATTTTAGATGTTGGATTTTGGATTGACGGAAGGATTGTTGATTGTTGATTGTTGTCCGAGTTCCGAGTCCAACCACAATCCACCACCACAATCCACAATCCACAATCAGTCTGGGAATCTAAAATCCACAATCCAAAATCCAAAATCACGGGATGGTTTGGGCGGCCACGAGGTTGTTGCCGAAGTTGACAAAGTCCCTGAACGTCCAGACGACCCTCTTGTCTCGAGTCACCTCGATCAACTGTGGGTTCTCAGGACCGGCGTGCGTATTGCCAAAAATGATATTGCCGTTTGGGAGCAGAGTCAGCGTCGTCACCCACGCGAGCGTGATACCGGGCAGTTCCTTCTGATCGATACTCCACACAACCTTGCCCGCAGGTGTTACTTCAAATACCCGATTGTTGTTCCCGCCAGCGATCAGCGTATTGCCGTTGGGCATGCGGATGGCGCCAAATACCGAGTTCCCGTGTCCTTCCGGACCATGTCCGGGAGTCGCCGCTCTCCCGTTAAGGTCTATGGCATATGTCCAGACGACCTTGCCGGCCGAATCGTACTCGCGGAGCATTCCATCACCCTCATGACAGACAAGGTAGTGGCCGTTATCAAGCTTTCGCACCATGCGCGTGTCCCGATGCGGATTTGGGTGGTCGACTATGAGAGCGATGGTCTTGACGATGACCCCCTTCTTGTCCACCTCGACGATGCGGCCATTGCCGCTTTCTGCGACCATCGTCAACCCGTTCTTTAAGCGCTGATAAGAGTGTATCTCGACTCTGTCAGAGTACCCGTCTTTTGGCTTGGCCTCGTATTGCCAGACAATCTGTTTGCTGGGGTTGACCTCGACAACAGTGGTGTAGCTCGTTTGAAAGAGCACGTTGCCATTGGGCAGAAGCTGGATATCGTGTATCTCTCGCGCTTCATTTGGAATTTCCCATTCGATCTCGCCTTTCGTGTTGATGATCGCAACACGCTTTTTGTCGGCGCCCAATACTCGATAGGCCTTTGTCGCCTGGACGACCGCCGCGACTGGGTAGTCACGATCGGCGGCGCCGAGCACCATCAGCCCACAGAGAAACAATAGTACTAAAATCGATCTCATCGAAGAGGACCTCCTTTAGAAACACTGCGATTTGGGGAACAGGACGACTCACGGAAGGCCGTAGGGGCTCCGGCTTGCTGCTTGTCCCTGCCCGCCGTGGGTGCGGCCTTCGCGTGAGTCTTCCTGTTCCTCAACCGGCAGCGTTCAGGTCAAATCGTTCACTTGAGTGAAGGGAAATTGTTTCACGCGGATCAGTGATCCCCTCGGATCAGATACTTGTTCCTCAGAACCAAGCCTTGTAAACGGCCCCGCCACGTAGCGCAATTTGCCTAAATTGCGCCGGAAGGGTACGAAACACTAAGTGCACTCTGTCTTGGCCCTCTGAGGTACCTCAGAGTCCTCTTCCTTTTTTGTGGAAACCGCAAGTCGGCGGGCCGCTATTCCGGCCAATTCGGTGTTACACTGTCCCAGTTGAGGAAGCCCAAAGATCGAAATCCCGCCTGAGGAAAGATTTCTGCCGCTGAAAGCGAGCACATTTCCGCAATCGTCGAGGAGTCAAA
>JBDTUW010000081.1:0-9976 GCA_040007555.1 Acidobacteriota bacterium
CGATCACGTCAACTGTACCTTTACCCTTGAGCGTCTGAGTCAAGACAAGATTGATCTGATCGAGGCCGGGAAAATTTGGTTGCGCGCCGGCAAATACCGGAGTCAGCGTTTCCCCGCCGATCGTGACCGTTGTCCCGCCCTGGAAACGCCAGCCAGTACCGTAAATGATCAGGTAATTTGCGAGCGTTTCAGTTCCCACGTCGCAGGGCTGTTCGGTGATGACAAATTCCTGAGTCGTGGTGTCACCCACGACGACGTCTACTATAGCGCCGCATTGCGCGCGCGCCTCCCCAGTGCCATCCCCCGTGATGCTGAATACTCCGGGTGATACCGTCACGATCTTGACCGTTCCTACCGACTGAACGCCATTGTTATTGATGCTGAAGGGGACTTCGGTACCTTCAGCGATACCCTCGGGTATGACGAAATTGATCTGGCCAGGGGAGACAAAGATAAGGCCCGCCGCAAGTGTGCCGAGGGTCAACCGCACCCCGTTGATTTCCTCGGGCAGGATGACAGTTTCTGCGCTCGCAATGGAGTTCGATAGCATCGTTCCAAACGCCGCCGCAATTGATCCTCTGGCGAGCTGTGCAGCGTCGAAACTCGCGGCGTTTGCCAGCGTCACCGCCACCGGATTCTTGGTCGTGATGGGCAGCAATCGTTCCTGGAATATCTCGGTGACAAACGACAAATTGTCAGCGAGCAGGAAGGCGACATAGTCAAACGTGATGAGCTTCCCGGTATTGTCGGCGAAAGAGAAGTTGGCCGCCTGCCGCGGGTCCAGAAGAAAGCTGGGCACTGCAGTAAATGTCAACTGCCGGAACTTCGGAACGGTGGCGGTTGACCCGGCGATGTCATACATGAAGAGATCCCGACTCCCGTCAGCATTGTCGGTTGTAATCGAGTGCGTCTCCGTCGGGACAAGGTTTATAACCGAACCGAAAGTGATAAAGGTTCCCGCGCCATTGATGCTTGCAAGGAAGTTAAAGTCGCTCGTCAGGATACTCGGTGTCGTCTGATCTGTGATCTGGCGGAAAGCTGGTTGCGCTCCCGAAAGGTCCGCGAGAAATACTTCGCGCGTCTTATCGGTGTTCCGACCAGCGAAATCGCCGGCGGACTCAAAGACCAGCATCGTGCCCGCCGAGTCTAGGGGGCGAGTAAACGCTGGCAGCAGGTTCATCGCGCCTGCATCGGGAACCGCTGGCGGACCGGTTGTGGTGGTCAACTGCCGGAAGGTATTTGCGGGATCACCCCGACGATAGACAAAAATCTCACCATTGAAGTCGGCATTGTTCCCTGAGTTCGTGCCGGGATAGTTGAAGCCCGAGATGAACGCCAGTACCTGGCCGTTACCGCTGAGATGCGGCACTGCGTTAAATCCCTTCACCTCAAACCCGACCATTGCATCGACATCGCGCGAGATAGTCACCTGCGAATAGGTTTTGGTGGTGACGTTGTAAAGGAACATTTCAGCGTTGCCATCCGGCGTCTGATCGCGATTCGGGCCCTCGAGCGATGCTGTGAACTGAGCTGTCCCATTGTCCAGAGCCAGAAAGGTACGACGAGTCGAGAGGAAGGCGACAATCGTGCCGTCACCATTAAGGTCGGGGGAGTAATTCGTGAATATCTCCTTGATTACTTCATCGCCCGTGTTCGTACCGGTATTTGTAATTCGCAGAAATGTGGCTGTGGTCGCGTTGAGTGGAAGCTTTGCCAGAAATATTTCCTGGTTTCCGTCGTCGTTGTTTGATGCGGTGAGGGTCGCGTTTGAACTGAAGACAATGGAGGTCCCGTCACCGCTGATCATGGGAGTCGTGTTTCTGACGTTGAGAGTTATCTTGGTGGCGTCGTCGGGATCCGTAATATTCTTCGTATCAGTGATTTGAATGATCCTTCGAGAAGGAAGGTCGTAAACGAAGATCTCATTATTGAAATCGGTGTTTGTGCCGACATAATCGACCTGGGACTCGAAGACGATTCGATTACCATCGTAGCTGGCGCCACGAACTGTGGTACCTGACGAGTTCAGAAGATTCGTGATTTGTGAAATCGCGAGTTCATCGGTTTGTGCGAAAGCCAGTGAGAACGGGACGAACGCGAGACAGACGGACAGTAAGATTCTCTTCACTCGGAAAGACTCCTCAATCAAGCCACAAGCATAATGCTCGAATAATACTATCGGGACCCACGGATCAGTGAGGGGACCGCACAGACGGCGGATTATATATTGGCTACGCCCGGGTTGTCGAATCCCCGGCCACTTCAGACGGGCTGGGGAAAACCAAATCGGGGATGCACTTTGAGGTACATCCCCGATAAGAGAACGAAAAATCCCGCTCTTCTTGCAGATTACGCAGCCTTTGGACTGACGTATTGATCGTACCGGCGGGCTGGCTCCCAGTCGCGACTTTCTTCGACCTGGGGTTCCGGGTAGAGTTCCTCAAGGTTCACGATCTCGATGGCCTCGAGGTATACCCGGTCGAGGTTTTCCGGCGGGAATCCATTCTTGTAGCAAGCCGCCACATGCCTGCGCACAACCGCCTCAACCTTTTGACGCCTATCCTTGGATAGGCGATTGATCACCTTCAGTGTATCGTTAGCTAGTTTCATCCCTCTTCCTCCCTTCCAAATCTCCGGTCACGCTCCCTAAGTCCTGTTCACAAGCCCTCAAAATTCCGCGATCCCCATCACCCGCTTGATCGAACTCACTCCGGTCAACAAAAACTACGATCAAGGTTCCGTCCCTGAACCTCCAACCCCCACCTAAATCCCAAGCAAACGACAGGCCATCTCGAATGACGGCAAACCTTCAATCCAAATCGACGGCAAACGGATACATTTCTTGAACGTCGATGACAACCATTTAGACGCAGTTTTTTGCCCTAAAATTTCGTTTCTTACCATTATTTTCGGCTAATTAGGAGAACTCTAATAAAAGGTGAGGAAGGGGTGTTTTGGGGGGTGGGTTAGAGGACGGCGCCGAGCAGGCCCGCATCAAAAAGGCGGCGGTCGAGCGTCCGGCGCCGGCGTTTCATGGCGGCCGTCATGATCTCACTGTGCCTGAGAGTGTTGAGGTAGTCTCCGATAACGAATAGATCTGACTCGGTTGTCATCCACTCAAGCGAATCAAAACGTTGCAAATCGACTGGCCGCGAAAATGCACGCAGCGTCAGTTCACCCTCGAGATTGTAGTAATGCGGAAAGTAGGACATGCATAATTCGCGAATCGTCAGATAAACCGGTTCCCGAAACCTGAGTCCGGAGTAATTCGACTTCGCGATTGCTCCCCACCGATTGTCGGTTTTGAAGACCGCAAGCAGGTGATCGTCGTCCCGAACCGCGACCAGATCGACGATCAGCGCCCGGTGCCCAAGGATGCGAAGAGCAGCCGCCGCGAGGTAGGCACCCTCTGCGCAATGAGCGAGACCGTCGCGTAGCACACGGCGGGGTGACCGGCAGGTTTCGCCGTCCTTCTCCTTGTTGTAGTCAATTTCCTCATCAAGGAACCGCTGAATGGCTTTGGGGCGACGTAAGCGTCGCAAGGTTGCTGCCTCCGACCTGCTCAAGCCGAAGTTGCTCATGCCGTTTGCAGGCCCTCCAGAATCTTGCGGGCCGCGTCGCTTTCGGGAGGCGCCATTTCCTTTATGACCCGCTCTAGAGCCTCTTTTTCGATGGCAGAGATCCCAGTATCGAATCCAAACAGGCCCTTCGAGAGCGCGGCGAGAGAGGTGCAGTAGGTCAGCACACTCTGTCGCATTTCATCTCGCCTCTCCGCGGGCAACGACTCAAGAACAGCGCGCATGGCGAGGAAATTGGCATCCCAAACAGCTTCTGGCTGCGACTCGTTAAGGAGGGTCTCAAGCCGCCGATCTGCTTCCGAGCCTTCCTCAATGTCACTTGCTCGCGCGACGTCGATGATCATCCTCCGCTCGCGCGGGCTGATCTTGCCGTTGGCCCAGGCGACGTGGATCAGGGGCATGACGGGGAGCAGCTTCACCGTTTCCGGCGTATATCCAAGGCTCTGAAGAGCTTCAAGGATTTCATCATTTGTAACTCCAATTTGTTCCGCTATTTGGCGTCGCTCTGTCTCGAGCGCCGTGCGCCTTCGCATCTTTTCGATGAGTTCCTTTTCCCGTTTCAGGAAATAGCCATCCTCCAGCGCCCGCTCGCGTTCCTTGAAAGCATCCTTGTCGGACATGGTTCCCTCATAGTAGTCGATTGATCGCAATCTTTCGGCGTCATGGGCAATGTAACCCTTGGACAGCCGCAAAATCAACGGAACGCAGTGGTCAGTGGCCAGTTGTCAGTTGTCATTTGATGAGCTAGCCCGAGGGCGTTCCGGAGTTCAACCTTTAGGTTGTCCTCCAACCACTCATAGGAACACAACCTAAAGGTTGATGAACTCTGGAACGCTCACCAACTGACAACTGGCCACTGGCCCGCCTTTGACAAAGAATGATGCTGCCCTTAGAGTTATGGTTTTGGCGAATCTATTGCCTCGATGGCTGACTGGACAGGTCTAATGACTGGAAATGAGATTAGAAGCAAGTTCCTGGAGTACTTTGCGAGCCATGGGCACAAGGCTGTCAAATCCTCGCCACTGCTCCCCGCAAATGATCCCACACTGCTCTTCACCAACGCGGGGATGAATCAGTTCAAGGATGTTTTCCTTGGTGTTGAAAAGAGAGAATATAAGCGCGCCGTATCGTCACAGAAGTGCGTTCGCGCCGGTGGCAAGCACAACGACCTCGACGAAGTAGGCCGGACCGCACGGCATCATACGTTTTTCGAGATGCTCGGCAACTTCTCGTTTGGGGACTACTTTAAGAAAGATGCCATTCAATTTGCCTGGGACCTGCTCGTCAATGAGTTCAAAATGGAGCCGCAACGCCTTTGGTTTAGTATATTTGCCGGTGACAACGAGGTCCCGGCCGACGATGAGGCTGCGCGCCTTTGGCGGGCTGTAGGAGCCTCCCCGGACCACATTCTCCCGTTCGGACGAAAGGACAACTTTTGGCAGATGGGCGAGACAGGCCCTTGCGGTCCCTGCTCGGAGATTCACTACTACCTTGGTGACCACCCGGAGGATCCTGAATTCAATCGCCGGGAGTTCGTCAATGGCCCCGGCGACGACACTGTGGAGATCTGGAATCTCGTCTTCATGCAGTACGTCCGGCAGGCGATCGGGGAAGGCCCGTCGCTCACCTACCGTCTAGACCTGCTTCCAGCGCCTTCCGTGGATACTGGCGCCGGGCTCGAACGAGTTACCGCGGTGCTCCAGGGAGTCAAGTCCAACTTTGAAACCGATCTGATCCGGCCGATCATTGATTTGACCGCACAACTCGCGGGTAAGAGTTACGTCTACGACGACAGCGAAGATAGTGTGTCCATGCGCGTCATCGCCGATCACGCGCGGGCGACAGCATTTCTGATAGCTGACGGAGTCTTTCCAGGGAATGATCGTCGCGGATATGTGCTGCGGAAGATCATGAGAAGGGCAATCTGGCACGGGCAGCGCCTCGGCTTTAAGGACCTGTTTTTCAATCGCGTAACTGACTTTGTTGTTGATCTGATGGGTGATGTTTTCCCCGAGTTGCGGGAATCGCGAGAGGTCATCGCGCGCGTGGTGGCAATCGAGGAGCGGCTCTATGGCTCAACAGTCGGCGCCGGACTGACACTGCTTGACGAAGCCATGAAACGCGCGGCTTCGGCGGGA
Organism: Acidobacteriota bacterium; assembly: GCA_040007555.1. GTDB lineage: Bacteria > Acidobacteriota > Blastocatellia > RBC074 > RBC074 > JANNRD01. The sequence goes on from JBDTUW010000081.1 coordinate 5,717, forward strand.
AGTAAGGTCGTTGGGGGCGGGGAGGCTTTTCGGCTATACGACACCTACGGCCTGCGGTTTGACCTGATTGAATACGTCGCGAGCCAGAAGGGGTTCACCGTGGATGCCGAGGGCTTTGAGGCGGAGCTCGAGAAGCAGCGCCAACGGGCGCGCGAGAGTTGGAAGGGCGGGGTCGCTAAGCAAGTGAATCCCGTCTACCGGCGTGTGGCAGAAGGCGGTCGTTCGGAGTTTACAGGTTATGCCGGGACTCGACTGAGTGGTGCGCGGGTCACGGCAATAATTCGCGCGGAGCAATTGGTCGAACAACTCGCAACGGGTGAAGAGGGTGAGGTGGTCCTCGATCGCACGCCTTTCTATGCAGAGTCGGGCGGACAGGTAGGCGACTCTGGAGTCATTGAGACGGACAGCGCACGAGTCCTTGTCACCGATACTGTTTCGCCTGTTTCAGGTGTCATCATCCAGAAGGTATTGATCGAACTCGGAACCTTGCGCGTTGGTGACGTCGTCGATGTCCTGGTGGACTCCGAGAAGCGGGCACGGACGATGGCCAACCACACGGCGACGCATTTGCTTCACGCGGCGCTTCGTGAAGTTCTCGGACACCACGTCAAGCAGGCTGGATCGCTGGTTGCGCCGGATCGCTTGCGTTTTGATTTTACTCATTTCGCCCCGTTGTCACCCGACGAGATCGATGTCATCGAGCGACTCGTCAACACCGAGATACTTAGAAATCAGACGGTGGATAAGCGGGAGATGTCACTTGACGAGGCCCTTGAGACAGGTGCCATGGCCCTTTTTGGTGAGAAGTATACCGACCGCGTTCGCGTCGTCAGCGTTCCGGGGTTCTCGACGGAGCTTTGTGGAGGGACGCACGTCAACGCGACGGGCGATATCGGCTTACTTAAGATCGTTTCGGATTCCTCAATTGCTTCTGGAACCCGTCGGCTGGAAGCGGTGACCGGGAAAGGAGCCTTCGATCGCTTTCGTCGTTCTGAGCATTTGCTGGAGGCGGCGGCGGCGCGGCTAAACACAAATCCCGGGCGCCTGCCCGAGGAGGTAGAGCGCATTCAAGCGCAGGTTCGTGAGCAGCAGCGCGAGATCGACCGACTTCGACTCAAGCTTGCCCAGGGTGCTGGCGCGGCAGCGGAGGAAAGCATCACCGAAATCAACGGTCTGAAGATTCTGGTCCGAAAGTCCGAGAATCTGGGCAGGGATGGACGACGCCAACTCGCCGATAGTCTCTCGCGTCGGATCGCCCCCGGTGTTGTCGTATTGGGCGAGGGGGACGAAGCGACCGCCTCGTTGCTGGTGCTGGTTTCGCGCGAGGCTCTCGACCGCGTTCAGGCGGGAAAGGTGATCAAGGAATTGATGACCATCAGCGGCGGACGCGGCGGCGGAAAACCTGAGCTTGCCGAAGGGGGCGCCCTTCCGGAGCGGCTCGACGAAGTCCTCGCGGCCGCACCACAGGTGATCGAGCGTATGCTCAATCGGGTGGTTTCAAACTGATTTCGGAATGAACAATCTCGTTGCTTCAAATCTAGCGCATCATCCCGGCCGAACGGCTGCAAGCGTTGTTGGGGTGGCGGTCGGTGTCGTGCTTGTGGTGCTGACTGTCGGTCTCGTTCGTGGCGCGCTGCGCGAACGCGGACAACGCGATGCAAATATCGGCGTCGAGATCATGGTCAGCGGCCAGGGGCAGGGGATATCGTTTGCCTCGGCTGATCTCTCCTTACCAATCACGCTTGCGGACGAGCTGCGCCAAATTCCCGGCGTGTCTGTCACCACCCCCGTTGGACAGAACCTGGAGTTCAAGGGAGACAGCGGTCTCGGCATCCGTCAGATCGACGGCATCCAGTTCGAGACCTTTCTGGCCGCGAGTAAGCTGCGCATCGTCGACGGTCAGCCACTACCTGCGGAAGGCGACGTTGCGATCGTTGACTTCAAGTATGCATCGGAAAAGAAGATCACAGTCGGTGGCAAGATCGACGGGCTTGACCGGCAGTTCACAATCATCGGTATCTACGAGCCCGAGCTCGGTCCACGCATCAAGATCCCGCTCTCGACGATGCAACAGGCTCTCGGTGCAGAGGGCAAGTGTTCGATGATTTTCGTCAAATGCGTGGACCCGAGGGAGCAGGAGCAGGTGGCGAAGAGGATCGTCGAGAAGTACCCTGACCTTCGCATCCTATTCACGCAGAACTTGCCCGAACTCTACGCCACGGGTTACACGGGCTTCAATGTATTTCTGAACATCATTGCGGGTCTCGCCACCGTCATTAGTCTGCTTGTCATTCTCCTGACCATGTATACGACAGTGACGGAGCGAACGCGGCAGATCGGTATCCTCAAATCGCTTGGCGCGTCGAAGGGTTTTGTCGCGAGCGTATTTGTCAAAGAGGCCCTGCTCATCTCGCTATTGGGCGTGGGCTCCGGGCTTCTGTTTTCGATTATCGCGCGATTTGTGCTGGTCCGGCTCCTGGGATGGAACATTCGGATTGAGCTGGGTTACGTTATCTTCGCGTTTGTGGCGGGCATGGCGAGCGGAGTGATTGGTGCGATCTATCCGGCACTGCGCGCCGCAAGTCAGGATCCGGTCGAAGCTCTCAGCTATGAATGATGGAAAAGCCAGCTCCGTGACCAGACGACCGCTGATCGGAATCACGACACGCCTCGATCTGAAAAACGATACCTTCTACCTGCGTCGCTACTATGCAGAGGCGATCGCGGCGGCAGGCGGTATACCCGTTTATGTACCGCTGATTTCAGACGGCGAAGCACTTGCCGCGCTGGCCGAGCGCCTTGACGGCATCCTGCTCTCCGGCAGCAACAGTGATCTGGACCCATTGCGATACGGTGAGGAGCCTCACCAACGTCTCGGCCATGTTGTGGTGGAGCGCGATACCGTCGATTTGACGCTGCTCAAATACGCAGAAACTAGTCGCGTTCCGCTGCTCGGCATCTGCTTCGGTCTGCAGTCGCTTAATGTGTCGCGTGGGGGGACTCTTGTTCAGGACCTCGCAGCACAAGTCCCGGGCTCGTTCAAACACGAACAGGAGCCTCCTTACGGTCGACCGTCGCACACGATCGAGATCGAACCTGGCTCACTGCTTGCGCGGCTCGCTGGCAGCCGACGCGTACAGGTCAACAGTACGCATCATCAGGCAGTCAAGGCGGCCGGAAACAATCTTCGCGTTGTTGCTCGTGGGCTCGATGGGGTCGTCGAGGCCGTCGAGGATCAAAGGGAAGATCGGTTTGTTCTGGGCGTGCAGTGGCATCCGGAATTGGGATGGAAGGAGAACGGGCTTTCCAGAGCGATCTTTGCAGCGTTTATCGCCGCGACACACCGGTAAGGGACAGATGGTGAAAACAACGCCACTCAACCAGGGACGAAATGCCACAGTCGCCCTCCTCTCAACGGCGCACTTGGTCACCGACTCATACTCGAGCTTTCTCGGTCCACTGCTGCCGTTGCTGACGATCCGGTTGCATTTGACGCCAGCGCGCGCCGGTCTCCTCATCCCCACGATGATGATCACGACGTCGCTCATGCAGCCCGTCTATGGGATGATTTCGGATCGCTATTTGAAGCGTTCGATGGCTGTCTATGGGCCGCTCGTCGCCGCCATATTCTTTTCGCTGATCGGGCAGGCCGATTCACTCCCATTGCTGATTGGCTGCGTCGTTGCCGGCGGCATCGGGATTGGAGCATTTCACCCGCAGAGTGCCGCGATGGTCAGTTCGGTAAATGCGACGCGTCGCGCGACGACGATGTCGGTGTTTTCCTCTGCTGGCACGGTTGGCGTCGCAGTCGGGCCGATTTTGATTACCTCGATCGTCGCCTCGTTCGGTCTTGAGAGAACCTATCTAGCCATGATCTTTGGGGTCGCCATGACGGCTCTTCTCTGGCGTTATTGCCCCCCGCTCGAGCGGGTTCGAGACCCTCAGCGAGAGCCATTACATCGCACCCTGCGAACGGTCGCCGGCCCACTTTCCATTCTCTACTTCGCTGTCGTCTTGCGCTCGGCTGCGCATGTGAGCATCCAGACATACCTGCCGTTCATGTTGACCGATAATGGACTGCGTCTGACGGATATCGGCTGGGTGTTGTCGGGCTTCATATTTTTTGGCGGGATTGGCGGTCTGTTTGGCGGAACGCTGGCGGACAGGTTTGGAGCGCGTCGGGTGAGCATGATGACGCTCGCGTTGGCCGCGCCGTTTCTTGGGGCGGCAGTTGTCTCTGATGGCATGCTAAGCTATCTA
>JBDTUW010000082.1:0-9971 GCA_040007555.1 Acidobacteriota bacterium
CGCGCAGGCCGGGGCCGAAACGATCATTCTCTGTGATACCAATGGCGGGAGCCTCCCTGAGTATGTCACCGAAGTGGTGACGCTGGTCCGAGGTCGATTCCCGAACGCGCGGATCGGTATCCACGCGCACAATGACAGTGAGCTGGCGGTTGCCAACACCCTGGCGGCCGTCGAGGCCGGTGCATTGCAGGTTCAGGGCACCGTCAATGGATACGGAGAACGATGCGGTAACGCCAACCTTTGTTCCATCATCCCGAACCTCGAGTTAAAGATGAAACGCAGCTGCCTTCCCGAGGGCCGGCTCAAGCTTCTGACGCACACGAGTCGCTACATCAACGAAGTCGCCAACCTCGTTCCCAATGATCGAGCGGCGTTCGTCGGCCGCAGCGCTTTTGCTCACAAGGGAGGAGTGCACGTTTCAGCTGTGGTCCGCGCCAAGGAGACCTACGAACACATCAAGCCGGAGTCTGTCGGCAACGAAACGCGCGTGCTCGTCAGCGACCAGTCCGGTGTCAGCAATGTTTACTTCAAGGCGCAGGACCTGGGTGAGGGCTTCGCCAATGACCCGGCTGCGGCGAAGCGGCTGCTCGCCGAGCTCAAGCGATTGGAACACGAAGGGTATCAGTTCGAGGATGCCGATGCGTCCTTCCATTTGCGCGCTCTCGACGCGTTGGGAAAACGCGAGCTCTTTTTTGTACCGATCGAGTATCGAGTGTGGATCGGATCGAATGGAGAACCCGAGGCAGTTGTCAGGTTGAGAATTGGCGAAGACGAAGTGCACACCGCAAGTCTTGGCGTCGGACCCGCCCATGCGCTCGACCAGGCTCTGCGCAAGGCGCTTCTGCCGCACTATCCGATGATCGAGACGTTTCATCTGATCGACTTCAAGGTGCGAATCCTCGATGGTGAGAACGCAACCGCCGCAAAAACGCGCGTTCACGTCGAGACCAGTGACGGTTCACGATCGTGGAATACGGTTGGTGTTGGCGAGAACATCATTGCAGCCACCTGGCAGGCGATCATCGAGAGCATCGAGTTCGGCCTTCAAACAAGCACCAGTCACGTTGCAGTTGGCAGGGCCCCAGTTGAGGATAGTGTTGAGGTTAGTGTTGAGGCTCGTGTTCCTGTTCGTTAGCAGCGACGCGCCAGCTTCCAATCGAAAACGTCCCAAGCAGGCAGGAGTCTGGCAGAGATATGTCCTTCAATCCCAAACATCTCAGTCACATTATCACCAACGGTCGCGACCGCGCGCCGGCCCGTTCAATGCTCAAGGGAATCGGCTTTACCGACGAAGACCTCGCCAAACCCATCATCGGTGTCGCCCACATGTGGATCGAGACCATGCCCTGCAACTTCAATCACCGCGATCTTGCGGTGAAGGTGAAGGAAGGCATCCGCGCTGCAGGCGCGACACCAATGGAGTTCAACACGATCTCCATCAGCGATGGCGTGACCATGGGAACCGAAGGCATGAAAGCCTCCCTCGTCAGTCGCGAGCTGATTGCCGACTCAATCGAACTCGTCGGCCGCGGCTATCTCTTCGATGCGATCGTCGTCATCGTTGGTTGTGACAAGACGATTCCTGCGGCTGCCATGGGCCTCATCCGGCTGAACATACCCGGGATGATTCTTTACTGTGGTTCGATCGCTCCCGGCGTTTTTCGCGGACGCGATGTCACCATTCAGGATGTCTTTGAGGCGGTTGGTCAACATGCTGCAGGGCGCATCTCCAGTGCTGACCTGCTCGAGATCGAGAACGTTGCCTGTCCGGGCGCCGGTGCCTGCGGTGGTCAGTACACCGCCAACACGATGGCTATGGTCATGGAGTTTATTGGCCTCGCTGCGATGGGCTCGGGCAGCGTCGCCGCTACCGATGAGCGTAAGGACAAGGTAGCATTCGACACTGGTCAGGCGGTTGTTGACCTCCTCAAGCGCGGTACCAGACCAAGCGATATACTCACGCGCGAGGCATTCGAGAACGCCATCGTGGGCGTTGCCGCCACCGGTGGTTCCACAAACGCTGTGCTCCATCTGCTGGCCATGGCGAGAGAGGCTGGCGTGCCACTAACGATCGACGACTTTGACGTGATCAGCAGTCGCACCCCAATCATCGCCGACCTGAAGCCGGGCGGTCGTTACACAGCGATCGATCTTGGTCGGGCAGGCGGTATCGGTTTGGTGGCACAACGTCTTGTGGAGGCCAAGCTCTGCAACGGCAGCCAGAAAACGGTAAGTGGACTGACGATCGGCGAAGAATCTGCACTCGCGAATGAAACGCCGGGGCAGGATGTCGTCACATCAGCCGCTCAGCCGTTGAAGACTACGGGCGGGCTGGTGATTCTTAAGGGGAACCTCGCGCCTGAAGGATGCGTGATCAAAGTGGCAGGGTACGAAAGACTCTTCCATCGCGGACCCGCACGGGTCTTTGAGCGCGAAGAAGATGCGATGCAGGCCGTCACCAACAAACAAATCAAGCCCGGTGATGTTGTGGTCATCCGCTATGAGGGACCCAAGGGCGGTCCTGGAATGCGCGAGATGCTGGGTGTTACCGCCGCGATTGTCGGTGAAGGGCTGGGCGAGACTGTCGCGCTCCTGACCGATGGCCGCTTTAGTGGAGCGACACGCGGGTTCATGGCCGGGCACGTTGCGCCCGAAGCTGCTGTTGGCGGACCGATCGCCGCCGTCCGCGACGGAGACACGATCACATTTGATATTGAGCTGAGACGTCTCGATGTAGAGCTGACTGATGAGCAACTGAGCGAACGGCTCGCATCGTGGCAGCGTCCGGAGCCGAATTACAAAGCAGGCGTCTTTCACAAATATGCTGCACTCGTCTCCTCCGCTTCTGAAGGCGCAATCACTCGCGCCGATTACTGAGGCGGAAGACGAAAGCACCGTTCCACGCATTCTTTCATAAGGTCTGTCAATGCGACTGGTCGCGATCGATTATGCGGTACTCGCCGCTTACTTCCTCATCGTCTTTGCCATAGGCTTCTACCACACACGTCGTGGACGGAACTCAGCGGACTACTTTCTCGCCGGACGTGACGTAGCCTGGTGGGCGATTGGTGCCTCGCTCTTCTCCTCGAACATCGGCAGTGAGCATTTTATCGGACTGGCGGGAGCGGGCGCGGCATCGGGCATGGCAGTGGGGCATTTCGAATGGCTCGCCTCTTTCATGGTTCTCATGCTCGGGTGGGTATTCGTTCCCTTCTATCTCCGATCGAATGTCTACACGATGCCGGAGTTTCTCGAGCGACGGTACAACAGCGCCTGCCGGGCCTACCTCGCGAGCATCTCGCTGATCGCATACATCTTTACCAAAATCTCGGTCGCCATCTTTGCCGGTGCCTTAGTGCTCAAGGTGGTGCTTGGTTTGAGCATGTGGCAGAGCACTCTCGCCCTGGTCATCGCCTCGGGTGTGTACACGATCGCTGGAGGTTTGGCAGCCGTTATCTACACGGAGGTGCTGCAAACGGTCATTCTCGTGGTCGGTGCGCTGGCGCTCGCCGTCATCGGGCTGAACGAGGTCGGAGGTTGGGAAGGGCTTCGTGCGACCGTGCCGCCAGACTTCTTCCACATGATGAAACCGGCGACAGATCGTAATTTTCCGTGGACTGGGATCTTTCTTGGCGCCCCGATTCTGGGAATCTGGTACTGGTGCACCGATCAGGTGATCGTGCAACGCGTACTTTCGGCGAAGGACATCGGGAATGCGCGGGCGGGGACAGTGCTTGCGGGATTCCTCAAAATCCTTCCCGTCTTCATGCTGGTGGTGCCGGGAATGATAGCGCGGTCTCTCTATCCCGAAGTCGCGGCAGACACTAACTCTGCATTTCCAACGTTGATCATAAAGCTCATGCCGGTTGGCCTTCAGGGTCTGATGATCGCGGCGATGCTCGCTGCTCTGATGTCCAGTCTGAGCGCTGTCTTCAACTCAAGTTCCACGATCTTCACCATGGACTTCTACCGCAAGTTAAAGCCGCAGGCGCCTGAACGCGAGCTGGTCAGGGTCGGCCGCGTCGCAACCGTCGTCATGGTTGGACTTGGACTCGCCTGGATGCCCTTCATGAGTCGCATCAGTAACGAACTCTGGATATATCTGCAGAGCGTTCAAGCCTACATCTCGCCGCCAATTACCGCGGTTTTCCTTCTCGGTGTTTTCTGGCGCAGGATCAACGGCGAGGGTGCAATCGCGGCGCTGGGCACCGGATTTGTATTGGGAGCCATTCGTTTCGTGCTGGAAGTCAGCTACGCGGGAGCCAAAACCGAAGGGCTTCTGGGCTGGTACATCGGGATCAACTTCCTGCACTTTGCGATTCTTGTTTTTGCCATCTGTGTGGCTGTTCTTGTGGCGGTCAGCCTGGCAACCAAGGCTCCGGCGGAAGCAAAGGTGGCGGGTCTGACCTGGCAGACAGCTCAAGCCGCGATGTTGCCTGGAGATGCGACTGCACCGGCAATAATGACCATCGCCGGAGAAGAGAGCCCGCGTCAGAGGTATGTCAATGCCGTCTTTGCCACTTTACTGATCGTCATCATCATTTCATTGTGGGTGTGGTTCGCATAAAGGCATGAGCGAGATGTGTATCAAACCCCGGCTCTCGCGTGAGGACGCCACTCGGATGTTTCGCACTTCGCTGCGCGAGACGCGGCTGGGCCAGTTGCGCGCCGTCCTTTCCATTCAGATTCCGTACCACGTCTTTGCCGTATCGGGAAGCAGCGAGGCTGCTGTTCTACTCGCGATAGACGCCATCTCAGGCGATTTGGATCTTTACCGGTTTGATGATGGAGTGCCGGCGATGACGAATTACGGAGAAACGCCCGAGCGTGTGATCCCGGTCGCGCTTTCAGTCGAATTGGCAAAGGCGCGATTAGCCGAGAAAGCGCTTCGAATGAAGTTCCTTAGGGGTTTCTACAAGGTGCGTCATGCCGCACTCGACTGCGCATACACTGGAACCATTCAACTGCCATATTGGGTTGGTCTCTATGAGCGGCGCGATCGCGTCAAGGTTGAAGTCATCGATGCTTGCCGTGGAGCGTTTGAGGGAGCGAAGATCCGCGAAGTTGTCGGTGAGAGCATCTACCGATTCGCAAGCGATCGGGCAGCACAACCTGCGGTTGAAGGAGTGCCCGCCATTCGCTGATCATGATGAGGGCCCTGAAGATGACAAAGACAGAGACGCGTCGGGAGGATGGTCGTTACCTGATCTACTTCACGTTCCCTGAGGAGAATTCGCGCCACTCGCCAGGCGAGCCTGGCGAGTCCAACAAGAGCGAGGGTGCCAGGAAAGATGAACCAGCTGAGAATACCAGGGGTGAGGAGACGAGCGGGTAGGCTGTCCCGCATGCGCGCAGCCTATGTCTGAACTTCGATGGCATCCGCTGCTCGAGCAGTGGGTCGTCACTGCGACTCACCGGCAGGAGCGCACCTATAAACCACCCGATGGTTACTGCCCGCTTTGTCCGACGAAAGACGGCCTCGTGACTGAGGTGCCGGCCGCGGACTACGAGATCGTCGTGTTCGAAAACAAATTCCCCTCTTTCACACTGCCGGCACCGGCGAGCGATATTACTGGGAATGACCTCCATCCGGTTGCTCCTGCCGCTGGCCTCTGTGAAGTGATTCTCTACTCGCCGGATCACAATGGTTCGCTCGCGACTGAGAGCATTCCGCAGATTCACCGGCTTGTGCGCGTCTGGCGCGACCGATTCGAATCACTCGGTGGACGCCCCGAGATCGCCTACGTTTTCATCTTCGAGAACAAGGGTGATGTCATCGGCGTAACCCTCGCGCACCCGCACGGTCAGATATATGCGTTCCCATTCATTCCTCCGCAGATTGAGAAGGAGCTCAACGCGTGCAGGAATCACGAAGAAAAGACCGGGCACTGTTTGATCTGCGATATCGTTGTAGATGAACGCCGCGACGGGCGGCGAGTAGTTTGCGAGAATGATTCGTTTACCGCTGTCGTGCCCTTCTACGCCCGGTATCCTTACGAAGTTCACATCCTCGCCCGACGTCATCTTCAGGCACTCCCAGATCTCACTGAGGGCGAGGAGCTTCACCTCGCTGAGATCCTTAAGGATGTTCTCGTCAGGTACGACAGCCTCTTCGGCTTTTCGTTCCCCTACATGATGGTCATGCATCAGCGGCCGACTGATGACGGCGACTACGACTACTACCATTTCCACATCGAGTTCTACCCTCCGCACCGGACGGCTACAAAGATCAAGTATCTGGCTGGTTGTGAGTCGGGAGCAGGTACTTTCGTCAACGACACACTGGCCGAGGAGAAGGCGGCAGAGCTGCGCGCCGCCGGCGTCTTCAATTAGCCACAATGAACGACCGATCAAAACCGTCAAACAATGACAGCGGGGCTGGATTGAGTGAGTGATACGACACTCCTCCGAACGGATTTTCGGGACAGATTCAACGCCGATCCGCGAGTCTTCTCCGCCCCGGGACGCGTCAACCTGATCGGTGAACACACCGACTACAATGAGGGCTTTGTCCTTCCGATGGCGATTGACCGGCGCACATTCGTCGCGGCGGCGCCGCGTGCAGACGGATTGATCAGCTGCTACTCCAATGCGTTCGAGAGCCAGATTGATATCGAGATAACGCCGGATATGCTGCCTGCAAATGACTGGGGCAATCACATCAGGGGGGTTGTGGCGCTGCTTTCCCGCGAGCGATACCGGCTCGACGGAGCCAGTATTTTGATCGCAAGTGAGGTTCCTGTTGGGGCCGGTCTCGGCTCATCAGCCGCGCTTGAAGTAGCGGTGGCATATGCGCTGCTCGCACTCTCCGGACAGGTGATCGATCTCCTCGACATTGCCGAGCTTGCCCAGCGAGCTGAGCATGAGTTCGCCGGGACGCAGTGTGGGATCATGGATCAATACATTGCGTGTCTTGGCGTCGCGGGGCATGCGCTTTTGATTGATTGTCGCAGTCTTGATTACCGAGCGGTCCCGACGGGAGATGGCGACCCTGAGTTTCTTATCTGCGATACCAGGGTGCGACACAACCTGGCATCGAGTGAGTACAACACGCGGTTGTCGGAGTGTCAGACCGGCGTCGCACTTCTCGCTTCGCGGCGCAGCGGAATCACCTCACTCCGCGACGTCACTATCGAGGAATTGGAGGAGTCGAAACCGTTGCTGCCCGAGCGCATTTATCGACGTTGCCGGCATGTCATCAGCGAGAATGCGCGGACGAGGGAGGCCGCGATAACACTTGAGGACGGGAACTTTGAGCGCTTCGGGCAATTAATGTGGAAATCACATGCGAGTCTGCGCGATGACTACGAAGTAAGTTGTCGCGAACTCGACTTCTGCATAGAAGTCGCATCGGAGGTGAACGGTGTGTATGGAGCGCGGATGACGGGTGGCGGATTTGGTGGGTGTACGATCAACCTGGTGGCGCACGAGCAGGCAGATGAGTTCGAGCAGATTGTTGCGCGTGAGTATCGTCAGCATTGGGGAACCGAACCACCCATATATCGATGCCGAGCGACAGGTGGGGTCACCGAGGAAACTGACCAGTAGGGGCAGGGCTTGTCCCTGCCCGCAGGTCTGAACGAAAGGTTTACCGGCGGACTCAACCGTAGGGGCAGGGCTTGTCCCTGCCCGCAGGGGTTGAGCGAGAGGTCTACCGGCAGACGGGCGGGGACATGCCCCAGCCCTACTCACCTGAACTATCGTCAACTGTGAGGCTCGACTGCAGCACAATGGTTCGTTTGTTCTGCGGGGTCGGACCACCCTTGATTTCGTCAGCGTTCAGGGCGTCCAGGTCGGCGAGCGCATTTCCCGTCGCATCGGTCTTGGTAATTTGTGTGTCCTGATCCTTCATTGTCGTTCTCCAGTTCTCTTTAGGAATTTGATAAATCACTCACAGGAATGTCGCCCGTGAGAGTGGATTGCAGCACTACGACTCGCTTGTTCTGTGGTGTCGGACCACCTTTGATCTCTCCGGCCTCAGGAGCATTCAGATCGCGGCGCACGGTTGCGGTTGCATCGGTGTCGGTGATTTGCTTGTTGTCCTGATCCGTCATTTTCTTCTCTGTTACGTTTTAAGAACTTGAAAGGTACTCACTCACTTGAACTGTCGCCGCCGGTGAGACTCGACTGCAACACGAGGGTTCGTTTGCTTTGCGGGGTGGGGCCGCCTTTGACCTCTTCGGCTTCCGGCGCCTCCAGATCAGCGAGTACTGAATCGTGGCCTGCGCCTGATCGGTTATCTTGATCGTTCATTGCCATTTCTCCTCGGTACTGGCATTTTCCATTTTCGTCCAACTCGAAGGTTCGTTCGACCTCAACTGTTAAAGGCGGAAATCCAAGGCAACAACTATCACCAGCATCAGATTCTTTTTTTGGTTCGGCCTGTGAAAGCTGCAAATCGACAGACGCACTGGTGAAGCGGTGAAGGAGCGCCATCACCGTGGAACACTGCCCGACTCATGACAAATCCAGCGGGTACCGAGTAGGCGCAAATGCTGGCCCTGCACTAGTTATCTCTTCAGATGGCATAGCGTCCGGGTCGACAAAAAAAAGGTCTTATCTCGCCCGATGCGAGGGCCATTCCGAGCGTCATGTCATCAGGAAGTCTTTCGAATCAACTCTCGCGGGAATTGTGAACTGAGGGTTACGCGCGAAAATACTAGCTAATGCTGAAGCTTTGGAAGAGCAACCCGGGCCCGAATCACGAAGAGCTGTTTGTTACCTACTATAACCGGCTCATCACGTGGGCTCTGCATTTGACGGGTCAGGACCGCCAGAAGGCTGAGGATCTGGTCCACGATGTCTTTATTCAGTTCACCGTCGTCGAACCAGAATTGAGCAAGGTGGAGAATCTCGAGGGATATCTCTTCGCCTCGATGCGAAATCTCCTGCGCTCCCAGATGCGACGGCAATCGATTGCACTCACCAGTCAGCTCTCCCTCGTTGATTACGATTCCGCCGAGATCGGGCTCCGTTCGCGTGACCCGCGCCCAGACGTGCAGGTCCGCGATGAACTCGCGCTGATTTGTCATTACGCATGCGTTCGCAAGGAGAGCTCGAGGGCTGGCAGCGCGCTCATCCTTCGTTTTTATCTGGGTTACTATCCCAGCGAAATCAGTCAGGTGCTGCGAAATTCCAGGCAGGCGGTTGCGGATCTGCTTTCCGCAGCACGTCGCGAGGCGAAGCTCTATTTGACGCACCCAAACCGGCTGACATTCATGCATCACAGTCCTGCAGCCACCAGCCTGCAACAGGTGGTAATCGGTGGTGACTTCCTGGGAGAGCTGCGGCGCGCCATCTTTCGTTCATGTGGTGGAGTTTGTCCTCCAAAGCGAAAACTCAAAGACCTCTATCGCGTCACAGGAGCAGAATCACAGATCGCGGTCGAAACCGACCAATTGAGCCACCTAGTGAGTTGTCCGAGGTGTCTTGACATCATCAATCAGGAATTGGGCTTACCTCTGCTGGGCGATCGCTATCCGACTGATACGCTTGGAGCGGATCAGAGTGGCCGCGGCAGTCGGACTCCCCGCGCAGGCAGCGACATCGTGGAGGCAAAATGAGCGCAGATCCGGCGCGCGAGGCAGTAAAGCAGTTTCGCCGTAGGCTCAGAGACGTCCTTGAGCACGAGCCCAGAGAACTGCACATCGCCATCAATGGACGCATCCTCGGGTCTCAAACGGTAAATGCCGAGCTGAACCGTCAGAACCTGCTCCTCGATGCGACCGAAAAGATAGACTTTGTCGAGGTGTTTAGCGAGCAGGGTATCAGGCTGCTGTCGATGAGCATCGAGCCGCCACCCACTGGTCCTTTTGAGCGTCGCGTGGAGGCTCAGCTGAGTGGCGATCGCAGCCTGCATGTCATGCTCGATTTTACCGGGCCCTCCCCGAGCCTTGAAATCGTTTATCGCGATCCAAACTTCAGAGCCACAACGGCGCTGGAACCAGTATTCCGTCACCAGCCATCCGTTT
>JBDTUW010000083.1:0-9936 GCA_040007555.1 Acidobacteriota bacterium
AGCAGGAACTTGCCGTCGTCATCGGTTCTCCCGCCCGTCACGCAATTCTTGCTGCTGTTCAGCACAACGACAATCGCGGCTCGGTTCTGTCTTCGATGGAGAACCGCGACCTCGTCGCCCGCGCCCTTCCAGAATGGCGCGCCGAAGTAGCCGTCCTGCACACGCTGCCACCATCTACGCCTCTCCAATCGATCATCGGTGATGACGTTCGGATAGCGACTCGAGCGGAGCTGGAGAGCGCTTCGCTGCCTTTAAGGCTGAAAAAGGAGTTGCTGGACGCCTTTGAGTATTCTCCGATCGTCGCGGCATTCGCTGATTCATTGCCAGTCTCGTTCTGCTATGCCGGCTCTGAGACCGAGTCGTTATGGGACATCTCGATCGATACCCTCGAAGAGAGTCGGCGCAATGGTTACGCGGGTCTTTGCGTTTTGTTTCTCGTCGAGGATATGAGGCGACGGGGAAAGGAACCCGTTTGGGGAGCGCTCGAATCCAATCTCGCATCAATGAGATTGGCGGCGAAGCTCGGGTTCAAGCCCGAGGATCGACTGATGGTCTTTGAGCGCGGCCACGAAGAGAAGATACCCGTCATCGATATCGGTGCGCTTGTGAATCACACAAAGGAACGCGGTCTGGTAGCCGGGCAAATCGCGCATGCCTGCCGGGAATATGGCTTCTTCTACATCAGTAATCACGGAGTTGCCGAAGGCCTGCAGTCGAAACTGGAATCCGTCAGCCGCGAGTTCTTTGCTCAGAGGCTGGAAAAGAAACTTGAGATTGGAATGAAGTCCGGAGGCACCGCTTGGCGCGGATACTTCCCGATTGGCGATGAGTTGACTTCGGGAATGCCTGATGAGAAAGAGGGGCTATATTTTGGCGCGGAGCTTGCACAAGACGATCCGAGAGTCGCTTCCGGGGTTCCGATGCACGGGCGCAATCTCTTCCCGAGTGACATTTCAGATTTTCGCGAGGCGACTCTTGAATACATCGCCGCAATGACCGAACTGGGCCGCAAGCTGATGTATGGGTTGAGCCTTAGTCTTGGTCTTGAGGAGTCATACTTCGAGGAGCACTACACTAAAGACCCATTTGTACTCTTTCGCGTCTTCAACTATCCGCCGAGTGACAGCGAGGACTCATGGGGTGTCGGAGAGCACACGGATTACGGGCTTTTGACGATTCTCAAACAGGATGATTCCGCCGGGCTCGAAGTGCGAGTGGGGAAACGATGGATCAAGGCGCCCCCAATTCCGGGGACATTTGTTTGCAACATCGGCGACATGCTGGACCGGATGACCGGGGGCAGTTATCGGTCGACGCCGCATCGAGTCAGAAATTTGAGCGGGCAGAATCGTCTTTCATTCCCCTTCTTCTTTGATCCAAGTTTCGATGCGGAAGTGCATCCCATTCCGGGTCTGGAACTAACGGACAACAAGGATGAGCGCTGGGATCTAACCAGCGTCCACGAGTTCAACGGTACCTACGGCGATTATCTGCTGGGAAAGGTGGCGAAGGTCTTTCCCGACCTTGGATCGCGAGTCGTAAGAGCGAGCCAAACCATCTACCCCGAAGCCCAGCCTCCATCATGCCTTCCTGATTGAATTTAGGCAGAGCACCACCCCGCCTTTTTCCCACACAGATGAGAGTTCGCACGACCCTCAGGTGAGTCCCTATCCGGCCGGGACAATGCGCCCGATTCACATCCAGTCGTGCACTCCCCTCACCCACACATTGTGCTCGAATCGAGGGAATACTTTCTTGCACTGGCCCGTTTCTTGCACTGGCCCCTTTTTTGCAGAGGATTACTTGGAAGTCAGTAAGCGTACTGCCAGGAGACGACTTTCACTGATGTGAGGTCGGAATGCTTATGAATAAGTGTATTGATTACATACTTGCCCGAACAGCTGTTTGGTGCTGCGAACACGAAGGTATGAATCAGTAGTTCGAGATAAACAGCTTATAGAGCAGCACGCGTCGGTCAGTACCGAAGGCACTGCGTTGGGGGTGAAGCAATGGATACGGAAGAGAGAATAGACGAAAGACGCGTAGTCGTAGATACCCCGGGCCAACGCCGGGAAATTGTTACAGAACGAACCCATACGGCACGTGACGCGCGGGAGGAGACCACAATTTCAGGCGCGACGATTGGAATTGTTGCGATTATCGTGCTGGTCGCGATCGGCGTCGTTGTCTACTTTGTCACTTCGAACAACGCTGATCAACAAGCAAATCTCGATACAGCCGCACAAATAGCCAGAGATCAGCAGGCCGCCGCGCAGGTGCCAGCGCCCGCTCCGCAGCAGCAGGCTCCGATTGTTATCCAACAGCCCGCCCCGCAGGCACCTGTCATCGTCCAGCAACCCGCCGCCGCCGTGGACACCGGCGTGACGATAGACGACCCTACAATGAATGAACTCGCTACAAAAAGACTCGGCGAAGACCCAAGCCTGAACCTCGTAGTCACGATGATATCGAACGGGCGCGCTGTGCTGAGTGGAAGCGTTAATACCGCCGCGGATAAGGCTCGAGCGGAACAGATTGTCAGGGCAGTACGCGGGGTGAAGTCGGTCGACAATCGGATCACGGTCTCTAACCCTTAAGTGCTTGCCGCAACCTTTAACCACATTCGCGCATAGCGCGGGATGGGAGATCGACGGGGATGAAGGTCCCCATTGATTTCCCGGATTGTTATTCAGGTTTTCTACGTGATCGGATATAGTGGGCGTATTCTCTGCATAGATCCGGCAACGATACCGGCATGAACTCGGGCGGTAGAGACAGCCCTTCGGATATCGATCGTTGCCCGCGGCTTCGATCCAGGTGCGAGATGACCGATGTGATGTCGGTTTCCTTGCGCAAGCAACACACCACAATCGTCAATCGGAGGACACACCAATGCCAATCGTGACTGTCATCATCGTTTTGGTCGTGATCGGATTAGTACTTTATCTAATCGAGAACTATGTACCGATGTCGCGGCCCATCAAGACGGTACTGAGAGTCGTCGTGGTTCTGCTCCTGTGTATTTGGCTGCTCAATGCCTTTGGGATAATAAACATGCCCCTAAAGCTGGGTTAAGCCGCAATCCCTTGTTGCAACGAGCTTCAAGTGGCCGCCGTTGAGAGATTTCTTTCGCGGCGGCCGCAAGCATTCTAGCGATACGTCCAAAGTTCCGGCAGGGTGAGATGCGGGATGGCATTGAAATAGTCCAGCGTTCGCCTTTCGCTACTGAATACAATACCGGTCAATGAGGCATTGCGGATTCGCCAATTGAGCTCCATGGCCATCTCGGGCGGAGCCTTGGTCGCGAGCTGTACGGCGATCGATATCGGGCCACCCGAAGTGAAGACAGCGACGCGTCTGCCGCTGCCCTGCCGCTCCATTATCCTTGCCAACCCATGCTCGACCCGAGTGCGAAAAGCCAGCCAACTTTCTGTTTCGGCGGAGATCAATTCGCCAGAAACCCATTTCATGACCAGCGCTTCGAAGAGATGCTGAAAAGTGCGATGCCGATCGCGCGGCTCGACTGAACGCCGGTCAGCTTCGATAAGCTGCCGGATGTGCTCGTCGCGCTCGGCAAGCTCGGGGCCGAATCGTTTGACGATGCCGTGACCGTCGTACTCGTCGAGCTCTTCGATCATGACAGGCTCGGGCCACGGAAGCCCTCCCTCGGTCATCCTCGCGCCGACCTCGACTGCCGTATCAATCTGCCTGATGCGCGGGCCGGTGTAAACTTCGTCAAAATGCGTGTTCTGGCTAACCCAATAATCGCCGAGGTAGCGAGATTGCTCACGACCGATTTCCGTCAGTCGATCGTAGTCGGCGCCAAAGGCATCTGCCTTTCCATGTCTGATCAGGGTGAGGTCACTCATAGGTTCAACTTCAAAAAGGAACTGGTACAAACCGGGCACGTACCCGGCGAGTCTTCCGAGCCACTCCGTGTCATTTTCGGTCCTTCGATCCACAAGCAAAAGCTGATCGAGATACCTATCCGAGATTAACATGGGGAGGGCCGCTTTTCGTTGTCAGAACGGCGCGTTATACTCACCTTCAGCTAATGAACCAGAGCTTTACCAGAATCATCGCGTGTGCTGCGCTCCTTCTTCTTTTGGGGCATGCAATACAGGGCCAAACTCCGTCGCGTCGGCAGTTCGATCAGGCCGTCGCGATCGAGGATCCGGTCGAACGCGTCGCAGCGCTCAAGGAATTTCTCAAGGAGAATCCTGAAGAGGAGCTCAGCGCTACTGCCAGGGAGCAGGTCGTGCTGAGTTGGGCACAGTTGGCGGAACGACAGCTTGCCGCGAACAATATCGGCGAGGCTGTTCAGACATTTCGTCGCGCGCTCAGTGATTTACCGGCGCAAATGACTGATCGCTTTTATGAGGAAACCGTTGCGCGGATTCCATTCGTGATTTCCGCCAGAGGCTATCGACCTGAGGCGATTGAAGTCGCGAGGCTTCTGGAAGCCCGCTTTGCCAAAGAACCCCTTCGTCTCGGCGCGCTCGGCGAGCTTTACATGAACCTCGAGGCCCCCGGGGAAGCCATTCGCGCTCTCGAAGCGGCCGTCAAACTGGCACCCGACGAGATCCGCCTCAGACGACCGCTCGCAGCGGCCTATCGAATGAGCCTCCGGCTCCCCGACGCTGTCAAAGAGTTCGAACAGGTGGCGGCTCTCGATCAACGCGATGGTCGCGCATACGGGGAACTTGGTAATCTCGCCCGGGCACGCGGCGATTACGCGGAGGCGAACCGGTTTTATCGTAGCCAATTGCGTGCGGACGAGAAGCAAATGGCGGCGATCAAGGGACTCGCCTTGAGTGCGCTCGCCGAAGGGAAGGAAGACGAGGCGCAAAGACAGCTCGACCGGGTGCGGGAGACTAAGAGCCAGTCGGATATCGACAATGATCTGCACCTGCAAACGCAGATGTCATTCTACTATCTCGCTCTCGGCAAGACCGAGAAAGCTACGGAAGCCGCAGTGCGCGCGTTGACGATTGAGCCCAGATACAGCTGGACCAGGATCGCGGCTGCCGAAGTCGAAATAGCCGCTGGACGCCCGTTCGAAGCTGAAAAACATCTGCTCTCAGCCTTGAGATACGCTGACTTTGTTACCCTTCGATTTACTTTGGGGAAACTCTATCTTGCCGTAGAAGACTTTGATGGAGCCCTCGAACAGTTTGCACGGGTGATGACGCTGAACAGCGGCGGCAAGTTCAAAACGAAACTCGGGGGTGTACTTGACGTTGAGGCTGATGGGATCAAAGAGTTGCTTGCGCTTGAGCGACAGGCGGCAATCTTTGTTGCCGTTCCGCCGACTACGGAAGAGCAATTCACCATGGCGGAGGCGCTGATTCGCTTTGATGCGAGAATTCGAAATCTGAAATCGACGCCGACGAATACCCAATCGCGCCGCAGCCGGGCCGTGAATAATTCTCCCACAATCGAAGCACTCGCCAACTCCTTTATCGATGCCGAGGGAGGTCGCAGAGCATTTCGGTCGCTATATGCCGCACAGCGTCTCGCAGCGGCTGGTCAGTCGCTCCCATTCGTGTTGAAGCTGAGCGATCAGGTGCTGGACCTCGCGGAAGCCGCAACGCAGCCGGAGGGCTCCCTGCTTGAATTTCCCAACTATGATCGCGAATCACGGTTGAGGATCCTGCGTGGTCGCGCCCTCGACACACGTGGTTGGGCGCTCTTTCAGATGAAGCAGAATCGCGAGGCGATGACGGCGCTGGCGGAGGCGATAGACGCCTATGGGGGAATATCCGAGGCGAAACTCTCCGTCTGGAGGCTGGCGATGGTACGCGAGACGGTTGGCGAGGAACGCGAGGCGCTCGGGCTCTATTTGGCTGCATACGAACCTCCAACCGATCCGAATGCAGTCGACGTCAAACGGACATTGATCGAGGTTCTTTATAGAAAGGTCAATGGGTCGCTCGACGGTCTGGATGAAAAGCTGGGTGTTGCTCCTCGTGCCGCGGGGCCAGTCGCCACAACGAAGGCAGTTGGGACCGGAACCAGCGAAGAAGCAAAGCAGACTACGGTCGACCCGCCGCCGCCTGTGCATGATTCGCAAGCTCTCGTCATGCGGTCGGTACCTGTAGGGAAGGGAGCTTATTCGGGGACGACGATCCTCGTGAAGTCGTCGGCACCGAAGCCCTCGGCGATTGGAAGACCGGTTGCGATTGTTGAGGAGGAGACGAGCACGGTGGCCGACCTTCCAGAGGCCTCGGGTGAAACGCCAACTCTCGCATTGGGACGACGTGTAGTTATGGGAAAGGGCGCGTATGCGGGAAGCACGATGCTCGTGAAGTCGTCTGCGCCCAAGCCCCTCTCGATTGAAGGGCCGGTGGTGCTCCTTGAGTCCTCCGAGCGGGATGCCCAGACGCTGGTAGTGAGCCAGACGCTGGTATTGAGAAGGATGAATCCGAGGCTCCTTCGATGGCCGGCCGGGGATTCATCGGAGGCGCCACGGGTTTCTTCCGAAGTCACTCAGACCTTGATAGAAGTTGAAGCGCGCGACGTCGCGCCGCTCGTTCGGAGACGAATGAACGCGAGGCTTCTGCGCTTACCGATGCCCACTTCGGCGGAGCCTGCATTGGCGCCATCTGACGTGGTTTTGGAGGTGAAGGCAGTCGAGACTGCAACTGAAAAGTCTGTGGAGGGAAGCCGGCCTCGCGTGGTGAACGCATCTCGGCCTCGAACTACCTCAGACCCGACGGCCCCGATGACAAACGAGTCACCCGGGAATACAAGATCCCGCCGAGTTACGAAACCACAGCAGCGATAGTGCAGTGACTGAAGGCACACGCGGCGTCTTTCTCAATCAGCCGTCGATCTTGAGTGTCCTGAGGTACTCACGAAAGGGACCGCCCAGGTCTTTCCGTTTGAGGGCAAACTCCACCGTAGCCTGCAGAAACCCCAGTTTATCGCCCGCATCATGCCGCTTTCCCGCAAAGCGGCATCCATAAAATGGACGTTCCCGCGCCAGAGTCCGCAGTGCATCAGTGATCTGTATTTCGCCGCCTGCGCCAGGCTTCGTCTCGACAAGCAGGGGGAAGATATCGGGGGTCAACAGGTAACGACCGATGATCGCAAGATTTGATGGTGCGTCCTTGAGTTCCGGCTTCTCAACCATGTCCGTAATGCGGAAGACGTTGGGCTCGATCTCCTCACCGCTAATCGCACCGAAGCGCGAGATCGCTTCACCTTCCACTTCCTGAAGCGCGACGATCGGGGCGCCGCCGTAGCGCTCATAGACATCGATCATCTGTTGGAGACACGGTACTTCACTGTCGATGATGTCATCGCTGAGCATGACTGCAAACGGCTCGTCGCCAACGAGCGGACGTGAGACGAGCACGGCGTGGCCCAGTCCCAGTGCCTGTTTCTGGCGCACATAGGAGAAAGCGCCAAGATTCGAAACCTGCCGCGACTCTTCAAGCAGGTCCGTCTTTCCCCGCTCCTCAAGCGTTTTCTCGAGCTCGAAAGCGATATCGAAATGATCTTCGATGGCGGCCTTGCCCCGCCCCGTGACGATGATGATGTTATCAATCCCGGAGGCAACCGCCTCTTCGACGACATATTGAATCAGCGGTTTGTCGACGAGCGGCAACATCTCCTTCGGCATGGCTTTGGTCGCGGGTAGAAAGCGAGTACCGAGCCCTGCGGCGGGAAAGACAGCTTTTCGGATCGGTGGCGGCATGGTCACTTCTCCCGTCTGATCGTCTCAGCGCCAAGGTAAGGGATGAGAACCTCCGGCACGCTTATTGAACCGTCTGCCTGCTGATAGTTTTCGAGGATCGCGAGCCAGGTCCGTCCAATGGCGAGCCCGGAGCCATTGAGCGTGTGGACGAATTCCGTCTTTGATTTCCCGTCGCGTCGAAATCGAATCTGAGCACGTCGAGCCTGAAACGCCTCACAATTTGAGCAGGAGGAAATCTCGCGATAAGTCTTCTGACTTGGGAGCCAGACCTCGATATCGTAGGTCTTGCTGCTCGAGAAACCCATGTCGCCCGTTGAGAGCACTACCACGCGATATGGCAGACCAAGTAACTGCAGCACACGCTCGGCATTGCCAGTCAGTTGTTCGAGCGCAGCGTACGAGTCCTCGGGACGAGTGAGCTTGACCAGTTCGACCTTTTCGAACTGGTGCTGGCGGATAAGTCCGCGGACATCGCGTCCGTAGCTTCCCGCTTCGGAACGAAAGCAGGGAGTATAGGCGGTGTAACTCACTGGCAGATCCCTCTCCGCGAGAATCTCATCGCGATGAAGGTTAGTCAGAGGAACCTCGGCAGTTGGGACCAGATAGAGACCGCGTTCGTCGTGAAGTTTGAAGAGGTCAGCCTCAAACTTCGGAAGCTGACCGGTGCCAAAGAGCGACTCCGCATTGACGATGAAGGGCGGAAGGACTTCCTTGTATCCGTGTTCGCGAGTGTGCAGATCAAGCATGAAACTGATCAACGCTCTCTCGAGACGGGCGCCCGCGCCCATCAGAACAGCGAAGCGCGCACCGGTAACTTTGGTGGCTCTCTCCTGGTCGAGGATGCCGAGCGTCGTTCCGAGATCAACGTGATCCTTTGGGACGAAGTGCTCGGCCTCAAAGTCGCGAGGCGTTCCCCACCGGCGGACCTCCTGGTTGTCATTTTCATCGGTTCCCTGAGGAACGGATTCGTGTGGCAGGTTGGGAACGCGAACCAGGAGATGCTGGAACTCGGCTTCGAGTTGCGAGAGTCGTGTTTCAGCAAGTTTCGCCTGCTCGGCGATGCTGCGAGACTCGGTTTTCAGCGGTTCGGCTTCCTCTTTGCGACCAGCGCGCATGAGGTTGCCGACTTCTTTGCTGATCCGATTGCCTGCAGCGTTCAGGTCATCTCGCTCACCGACGAGACGCCGCCGCTCGCCATCGAGCTGCGTCAGCTCTTCAAGAGTGGACGGGTCGAACTTTCGAGTGGTTAGAAGAGCGCGCACTTCCTCAAAGTGGTCGCGCACAAAGTTCACGTCAAGCATGCATCAATCCTGCCACTAGGACAGATGGAACCGCAAGGACAGCAGCGACTGCAGGGACAACCAGGGACTGCAACGACTGCAAGGACTGCAACGACAGCAACGACAGCAAGGACCGCAACGACAGCAAGGACCGCACGGACTGAAGCGATTGAAACGATTGTTGTGCCGGCCAGTGAAAAGACCCAAGGGACAGCAAAGAACAAATCAACCTTCCGGGCATTGACCGCCGCCGCCTCAGCAGTCCTTTGCAGTCCTTGTAGTCCTTGCGGTCATTCGCCACTCACCACAATCTGGCCTCTGCTGGGCTGCCTGTCTTACATGTTATAATCTCGGGGTTTCCACCGCCTTTCGAGATTGAGGAATCAGCAGAAGATGCAAGTTGCAATTGTGGGCGCGGGGCCAGCTGGCGCGCATCTGGCCCATATTCTGGCCGCTCGAGGGTTCGGAGTGCTCCTTTTCGATGCTCGCGACGCCTGGGAGAAGCCATGCGGCGGTGGCGTCACATCCAAGGCGCTACGTGAGTTCGAATTCCTCCGAGACAATGACTCGCCAAAGGAAATGGTCTCGCAACTTCGTCTTGTGTCCGGAGAGGGACGCGAGCTGCGACTCAAGTCACTCGACGACTTCGCCATTTACTCGCGCACCGAACTCGGCCGGATGATGAGGGAGCGTGCGATCCACGCCGGCGCCAACCTGCATTGTCTCCGCGTGGAACGAACAACCTTTGAAGATGGAAAGTGGCACATCAAGACCACAAACGGTTCTTTCGAGGCCGATTTTCTCGTCGGCGCTGATGGAGCCAGCAGCATCGTCCGCAGGCGCGTTGGGGTTCATTTCGGACTAGAGGATTTAACTTACGCGCTCGGCTGGCTCGTCAGACCCGAACGCGCACGACCCCGGGGTCAGGCTGATGTCAAATACGCCAATGACCTC
>JBDTUW010000084.1:0-9921 GCA_040007555.1 Acidobacteriota bacterium
TCGCGCATCGGGTGACGTGACCAGGCCAGTCAGCGATAAAACAACCAGGGACAGACTGCAGAAAATGGTATGCATCATGATCGAGTTACTCGTAGCCGATTGCCTCCACCACATTCAAACGGACCGCGCGTCGAGCAGGCCACCATCCGGCGACGAGCGCGATCACGAGCACGATCGGCAGCGTCACCAGAATCAGCCAGAACGGAAACCGGTAAGGGATGGTGTACCCCCCAATCATCGACGCGGCCGTCCGAACCAGAAAGTAGGTATTGAGCGCACCCGCTATCGCGCCAGCGACGACACCCGTCACCGCAATCGCTGCCGCTTCGAGCAGGATCATCTTTCGCACCTGACTGCGCAATCCGCCGAGCGCCCTCAGAACTCCCAGTTCACGGCTTCTCTCAGCCACCGAAATGATCAGCGTGTTGACGATTCCAAGCGTCGCCACGAGGACGGCAATCGCCATCTGCATGTAGTTGAGGACAAAAAAGCCGTCGATGAGGTTGACGACCCAGCTCTTGTATTCCTCGTTGGTGTAGACGAACGCGCGATGCTCACCCTTGATCGCACGCTGCAGCTCCGTCTTAAATGCAGCGCGATTCACCCCGGGATTAAGATTGACATCAAGAATATCGACTGAGTCATCATTCCAGTATTTCTTGAGCAGCGAGCGATCGACAAAGATCGCGCCTTTCTCTGAAGTGTAGTCCTCGATGACACCAACGATGGGCCGCTCAAACACACCTGTAGGCGCCTTTAGTTTGACGATGTCGCCCACACCAAGTCCCCATCTTGATGTAAAGTTCCGGGCGACGACAACGCCTTCGCCAGAAGTCGCGAGTACTCTGGCGCGCTCCTCATCACCTCCTTCGATGACATTTCGAACTCGCGAAAACCAGCCGTCCATCTCGAACCCAAGGAGAGCAACCGTGTCATCTTCGTACGGAACAAACATGAACCGTACATTCTCGATGCGTTTGACTCCCGGTACGGACGCCACCTTGCGGCTAAACGCTTCGCTGAAGTGGTACGTGCGAGTCCGCGCCATCTCTGATGTCGTAATAAAGAGATCCGCATTCAGCATCCGATCCATCCAGTCCGTCACGGTTCGCTCGTAGCTCTGAACATAGGCCGCGATCGAGAAGACGAACATGAGCCCAATCATGAGGGCGCCTACCGTGGCCGAAGTCCGACGCGGCGACTGAATCATTGCATCGACGGCAAGAACACCTTCCGTCCCAAAGACCCGATCCATGATCGGCCGCATGAGACGCGCCATCAGCTCGGACAGCTTTGGCAAAAGCAGGATGAGACCTAGTGTGATTAATGCCAGATATAGGAACTGGATCTTCAGCCCGACCCTCAAAGGGGCAAAGCGCACAAAGGCAAGTCCGATCAGAATCATGAGAAGACCTGCAACAATGCGTCCACGCCCGAGCACGCTCTCCCGCTGGCGCGTCTCGATGTTATGAAGCGCAAGCACCGGATTGAGCCGGGATGCCGCCCTCGCCGGGAGCCACGCCGCGATGAGCGAAGTACCCAGCCCAAGCGCAAACGCGAGAAGCGCAAAGTCCCAGCGGAAGATTGGTGATTCCGGAGTCGAGACAAAACTATAAATTGAGGCGGCGATCTCCGCCATCAGACGCGCCGCTCCCGACGCAAGATAAAACCCGACAAACACCCCGATCGCCGAGCCTATCAACCCCATGACCGCAGCTTCGCAGAGGTACATCCATTGAATGCCCTTGCGTTCGACCCCGAGCGCGCGCAGCACGCCAATCTCCCTCCAGCGCTGGTTGACCGAGATGCTAAATGTGTTGAAGATGATAAAGACGCCAACCAGCAAAGCGATAAAGCTGGCAATCGTCATCCCAAGACTCATCGCCGAAACTGCGTTCTCGATTCCCTTACCACGCGCGGCCGGTCGGGTCACTTCTACCGCCGAATAACTTTTCAGTAGGTCTGCGAGACGCGAGCGCAGATCCTCGACGGAGACACCAGGCTCGTTCATCAAATCTATGCGATCGAAGTTACGCCCCCGGTTAAAGACGTGCTGCATCGAGAAGACGTCCATTGCAGCAATCTGGCCGCCAAACACCTCCCCAATTCCAGTCGGTTTGAATATCCCGCGAACTGTAAACTCTCGTCGGCCTTCGGATGTGAAGAGTGGAAGGAGGTCACCCTCTTTCAGCCTGTGCTGATCGGCAAACGTCCTTGAGATGATGATTGAATTCGGCTGAGCGAGGTAGATGAGCGGATCGCTCATCTCAGTGGCGTTTTCATCGAAAGCGAACTCGCGCAGCCCCTGCTCGCCGAGGGTATCCTCACCCACAATCAGCAGATTGCCGCCATCAGCGAACGCGGTCTGCGCGATCACTTCAATGACTGGAGCAGCAATTCTCACCCCCGGAGTTGAGCGAACGACTTCCCAGACGTCTTCGGGAAACCCCGTCTCGCCGGCGACAACCTGGAGCGTTGCCTTGCCCGCAAGCTTCTCGATCGTCAGTGAGAGTGAACTGAGCAGGGTCAGATTCGCCGTACGGACTGCAAAGAAGACAGCGACTCCAAGCGCAATTCCAACCAAAGTCAGCACGGTGCGCAGCCGATGAAGGCGCCATTGTCTCCAGGTCACAGAGGCGAGGGCAAAGAACATCAGTCTCCCCCTGCCGTTACTTTGGCGAGGGTCTCTTCGCGGATAATGCGCCCATCACGAAGCCGAAGGATCCTGTCGCAATGCGAGGCAGCCTCCTCGTTATGAGTCACCAGCACGATTGTGGTGTTGAATTCCTGATGAAGGTCATCAAGCAAACCGAGGATGTCCTCGCCTGTGGCCGAATCGAGATTGCCGGTCGGTTCGTCTGCCAGCAGGATCGGTGGAAAAAACACCAGCGCTCTGGCAATCGCAATTCTTTGTCGCTCGCCTCCGGAGACTTCATCCGGCCGGTGGCTCGCACGCCCTGCCAGTCCGACCCGGGCGAGCATCGCGCTCGCGCGCTTGTCGGATTCCTTCCGTGAGATCCCCTTCAGACGCAGCGGCAGCGCAACATTCTCCAACGCGGTGAGCGTCGGAAGAAGATTGAACGTCTGGAATATCATCCCGATGCGTTCGCGTCGCAACCGGGTTCGCTCGTCATCACCAAGTCCCGACAGTTCCACGCTGTCAATGTATATCGAGCCCCTCGTTGGCTCGTCGAGGCCGCAGATAAGGTTGAGCAACGTCGATTTTCCCGAACCCGACGGGCCCATGACCGCCACGCGTTCGCCCTTCTCAATCGTCAGAGAAAGATCAGCGAGCGCACGAACCGCCTTCGATTCGCCATACTCGCGTGACACGTTATCAAGTCGAATCATGACCCTGCTTTCACGCCTTCCGATACCTGGAGGCGTGTTCTCTAAAGATTCTCGAGAATAAACTTCAGCATCATCTCGCGCATGTGTTTGACCAACTGCGGATCGGAAACGCCGTGACGCGAGCGGGGGTACATCATGAAGTTGAACTGCTTTCCGGCCTTCTCCAGCTCATAAATGAACTGGATCGAATTCTGGATGTGAACATTGTCGTCAATCGCCCCGTGAATCAGCAAAAGCTTGCCACTGAGGTTCTTCGCTGCCTTGAGGACCGAGGATCGCTCGTATCCTTCCATGTTGTTCGGGGGCGTACCCATATAACGCTCGGTGTAGATCGAGTCGTAGAGACGCCAATCCGTCACCGGGGCTCCCGCGATGCCTATTTTGAAGGAGGTCGAGTGCGTCAAGGCATATGCGGTCATGAATCCGCCGTAGCTCCAACCGTTGATGCCAATTCGCGCACCATCAACCCACGGCTGCTGCTTCAACCACGCCACCCCGTCCTCAACGTCCTGCAGTTCGGTGACACCCAACTGCTTGAAGGCCGCTCGCGCGGATTCGACACCCTTCCCACTCGCGGAGCGATTGTCGCAAATCCAGATAACGTAGCCCTTCTGCGCGAGCAACTGGTGCCACATGAACGTGGCGCCGCCCCACGCGTTGCGGACCTGCTGCGAGTGAGGCCCGCCATATGTATGGCTATACACTGGGTATTTCTTCGCTGGATCGAAGTCCGGAGGCTTGATCATCATCGCCTCCATAACAAAGCCATCACGCGTCTTTACCTGGAGGAATTCCGGCTTGCCCAAGTTAAGCTGCCCAAGAAGGGCGACCCGATTCTCGTCAATGACCCGGATTATCTTGCCATCCGCACTGTGAAGCCGGACTTGAGGCGGCGTTTGAGCATCGCTCCACGTATCGAGAAACTGGTTGAACGATGGGTCGAAGGTGGCGTTGTGGGTTCCCGGTATTTCGGTGAGGCGTTGGAGTCCACTGCCATCAAGCTTGATCCGATAGACATCTGATCCGATCGGACTGCGCTCTGTCCCGGAGAAATAAATCCAGCCAGAGGCCTCATCAACGCCATGGACCGAACGCACCTCCCATTTCCCCGACGTCACGGGTTGGATCAGTTTGCAGTCGATTGAATAATGGTAGAGGTGCTGCCAACCGCTTCGTTCGCTCGACCAGAGGAACGAACCATCCTTGAGCCATTTTGCGATGAAGTAGTTGTCACGCTCAACCCAGGCCGGGCTCGTTTCGCGAAACGCCGTTTCGACTTTGCCGGTCACGGGATCTGCGAAATTGAGGTCGAGCCAGTTCTGTTCTCTGTTCTGCACCATGAAATATGCCCGCGAGCCGTCGGGCTTCCAACCAACCCGAACTACCAGGGGTTCAACGCTCTGATACCTGAACATATCAAGCCATCGCGTCTGCCCTCCGGCGACGCTGACTATGCCAATGCGAACGCCCGGATTGGGCGCTCCCGACTTCGGGTACGATGTCACTTCGAGGTTCTGCTGAACGGAGAGGTGATCGACGACGACGAAATCCCTGACCGGGCTCTCGTCAAGTTGAAGATAGACGATCTTCGTTGAGTCGGGGTTCCACCAGTAGGCCTTGAAGTCGCCTCGACCGTACAATTCCTCCTGATACACCCAATCCAATCTGCCATTGAGCAGCTTGCGATTCCCATCGATAGTCAGCGACCGTTCACGCTGGCTCTCGATGTCGACCACATACAAATTGAAATCACGGACAAATGAGACAAGTCGGCCGTCGGGGCTGAATTCTTCTCCAACTTCATCCTCGGCGGTGTTCGTCAATCGAACGGCCCGATCGCTCCCAAACTGATAGTAGAAAAGGTCATTGGCGGAATTGATGAGAGCGGCGGTCTGGGAGTCATTCAACTGCATCGTGCCAGAGGCGAGCCGCCGGGCCTCCTCGGCGCCGAATCCGGGGAGTCGTGCAAATGCTGCCGCCATTTTGACGGTGTCGTAGAACGGTGACGCCTCACCGGTCGCAGCGTTGATCTTGAGAAGCTGGCTTCGCCGGGTTTGCGGATCCACCTTGCGTTGAAGGTAATGCTTACCATCCGGCATCCAGGTCAATCTGCCTGGCGGCGGGCCGCTGAAACTTAGACTGCTGCCCGGCTCATACAGGTCCTCGATCGTCAGCGTCCTGTGCTGTGCCGGCACGTCGACAAGGGAGACTATGGCGATACAGATGGCGGCGATGGTTCTCGAGAATCGGAGCATCATGGGATTCACCTCAGATAGAGATATGCAACTCAGCGTGGAGTGAGAGCAGGATCGACTGGTGCTGCCGGAAGACGGCCGCTATTGGAGACGTGGGACATAGACAGTGAACGAGACAGTGATGACCTTCTCTCCCCTCTGAAACTGCGACCAGATGCGATAGTGACCAGGATGCGGAAAGAAGGTCTCGAAGGCGACATCGGACGGCCCGACGAGCGTAGCTCGATCAACATCCTCAGGAATCATCGACGCCGGGTGCGAATGCAGGTAGTCTGAGCCGTCCTCACTCAGTATCAGTGTATGTCCCCAGGCGCCGAGATACGGCTTCAAGTCCGTGACCGGTGCGTCTTTCGTCAGATCGACGAGATGATACTTCAACTCAGCTGGCTTCCCGGCGACCATCCGCGCAGGCTCGAAAGACAGTTCAAACCGCGTATTCTCCAAACTCTTCGTAAAGGTCTTGTCGGGAACGAGCCTGGCCTTTGATGAGAGGAGATCACCAGTAAAGCCTGCCGTAATGAGATTCGTTTGTATGACCTGGGGCGTTCCACCCAGGGGAAAGAAGTCGCAGAACACCTTATAGACCCCCGCTCGTGGCAACACCGTATCGATCACAAAGCTGCCGTCCGGCTGCTGCTTCGGGTGAATGTGCTCAAAATGCTCAAAATCGAGACTCACCACAAATAAGTGAAACGGCATATCGTGGAGAATGCCGAACTCCTTCACCAGCTTCTCAGTTGACGGGTGGAAAATGGAAAAGCGCAGCTGAACTGGCTGACCAGCTTTGAACAGACGCGGCGTTGTCTCCAGCTTTACTACATAGTCAGTTGACTCCGGGGGGGCGGCCTTGATGAGCTTCATCTTGCACTTCGGGCACGTACCCGGCTGTGCGCTTTGAATCTCCGGATGCATGGGACAGGTGTAGAAGCCGTCTTCCGCACTTGAACCGCCAATCTGGTCAACCGGCACGAGTGTCATATTGCACTTGGGACACTTGCCCGCCACTTTCGACTGAACGTCGGGGTGCATGGGGCACCCAAAGAGAACCGGCTGCGGGATCACCCCCTCGGAAGTGACTGGCTCCTGCGCCATAGCGGGTGCTGCCGCCACGGCTACAAGCGATAACAGAATTAATACCATTCCGCGAAACATCAGACTCATTCGTTTGCCTATCTGCTCAATCCAAAGCCATCCAGCCTTGCTTACTGCCCTTGTCTGCTTGAGGAGTCCCGCATCCATTGCTGCAGTTTCCCCATATCGGCTGCAACTGTTCTAGATGCCGCAAAAAGAACCCCAGCAAGAACCAGGGAGATCAACGGGACCACATAAAACGCGCTATGCAGACCCTCAGCCCGGAAACTTTCAGCCATCTGTGCCGCGCCAGCGGCTGTCATCGCACTCTTGGCGAAATAATCGCTCAGCATCCCGAGGATCAACGTCCCGAAACTGCCCCCCAAAACGTACATAGCTACAAAGTATAACGCCATCGCCGTTCCGCGCAAACCGGGCTCAACCACGTCCTGGATTGCCGGATAGACAGTGACGTAGTAAACATAAATCAGCATCCAGCCGAGGCCCATCAGAGCCACAAATGCAACCATGGATCCCTTGGGCCGACCGAGCGCCAGATAGACACATGGAGTCGAGACGGCAAGTGAAAGTGCTGCCAGCAGGATTCTTCCGTTTGCCCTCTTGTGACTGATCCAATCCGCAGCCCAACCGCCGGCCAGCAACCCGACGATACCCACAGCTCCGAGTACAAACGCAGAGATCGTATTGGCTTCCTGCAAACCCAGACCGTGATAGCGGCCAAGATATGCGGGCATGAATCCGTTGACGGCGTAGGCGTTAAAGTTGTGCAGCGCGCCGGAGAGAATGATCCACCACATGGTTGGTATGCGAAGAACACGCCAGTATGGAGAGCCCTCTCCTTCATGGCCGACGATCTCATAGGCCTCAGCAGCGCCGCGCTTTGGCTCGCGCATCCGGAGAGCGAAGACCGCGAGGATGACACCGGGTACAAATGCAATAAAGAACGGCATGCGCCAGTTGTATGCCTGCGCAATCCGTCCGCTAATGAGGTTGCTGAGAAAAATCCCAACGGGAAGTCCAAGCATGAAGACCGAGATGGCTCGTGCGCGACGATGCGGTGGAAACAGATCGCCGATCAGCGAGTTGGCCGCAGGCGCGCAGCTTGCTTCGCCCACCCCCACGCCAAGCCGCGCGACAAAGAGTGACCAATAGCTCCACGCCAGTCCGGATGCTGCTGTCAGTGCGCTCCAGACGGAGACACCGATGGCCAATACCCTGGTCCGCGACCCGCGGTCGGCGAGGCGACCAAGTGGAACTCCCGCAACCGCATAAATGAGTGTAAACACGGTATTGAGAAACCCCATCTGGGTATCGTTGAGCAGCCATTCCTTGCGAATCGGCTCGGTCACCGCGGCGAGTATCTGCCGGTCGAAGAAGTTCATCATGTTGATGCCGAACAGCACCCACAGGGCATACCGAGCGTGATTCCTCTGATCCTGACTCATCGGTCTCCTTTCGAGTTCAGCCGGCTCATTCTCGCCTTTAGCAGCCGTCCTTGCTCGATAATTACGGGGATTTTCTCTTCGGCACCTTTCAGATCTGTCGGGTGCACTATTTGTGAAACACTTCGACGAATGGCTTTGCGAGCGTCATTGAACTCTTCGGGAATGTTTAGATGCTTCGACTGGGCGGCGCGAAATGAGGCGCGGAGCTCGTCACCAAGCGAGAGCAGTTCGCGCAATTTCACCGGCAGTTGCGGGAGATATTCGAGGCCGTGGCAACCCGCGCAGAACTGGCCAAGACTGAAGGTCTCGGGAGGCGACCCGATTGTGTGAGCGCCATGACATGTGACGCAGTCCATTTTCGATATGGCGCGATCCCGTCTGAAGTGACGACCCTCTTTGAACTGTGCCAATGGGGTCGCGTGGCACTGCGCGCACATGGTGAGCGTCGCGGAGAAATCAGGTTTTCCCACAAAGGCACCCGAATGGGCCCGAGCTTGATCTTGCACACCCGCCTCTCCACCGTGGCAGCCGTCGCATCCGAGCTGTCGATGGCTGCTTTTGGCGTGAAGGGTAATGACTTCGCGAGCAGGGCCAACGCTCCGCGAATGACACGCGACGCATTTGCTGTCCTGGCCACTCTGCGTCGCACGTGTGTCGGGTTGCCCTTCACCGTGCCGGATGGTGAGTGGGCAGAGCGCGAGAAGCGGAACGAGGGCGAAACGTCGGGCGCGATGAGTTCCCAGATGTTCGAGAATCGTCATCGCTTACTTGCCGCTAAAGACAGCCTTCCGCTTCTGAAGAAAGGCGGAAACGCCCTCGACAAAGTCCGTCGAGCGAAAGCAATCGCCCTGGTTGACCGCCTCGAAATCCAACGCCTCAGCGAGAGTGCTCTGTAGGCCGTGATTAAGTCCCGCTTTGATGCGGGCGAGTGCGATTGCTGGACCCTGGGCGAGTCGTTCAGCGAGCGCATCCACGTAGGCATCCAGTTCGGCGACGGGCACTACGCGGTTGACGAGTCCCAATCGGAGAGCCTCCTCGGCGCCAACGATGTCCCCGGTCGCCATCAGCTCGAAGGCTTTGTGATAGCCCACCTCGCGCGGGAGAAAATAGGTGCCGCCGCCGTCAGGCATGAGACCAATCTTGACAAATATCTCGCTGAAGAGAGCCTTCTCGGAGGCGATCAGGATGTCGCAGGCGAGGGCGATGTTGCAGCCGACGCCAACCGCATGGCCGTGGACGCGGGCAATGATAGGTTTTGGCAG
Organism: Acidobacteriota bacterium; assembly: GCA_040007555.1. Taxonomy (GTDB): domain Bacteria; phylum Acidobacteriota; class Blastocatellia; order RBC074; family RBC074; genus JANNRD01. The sequence continues at coordinate 9,406 of JBDTUW010000084.1, forward strand.
CGCGCGCATCGCAAGGATGAGCGGATTGACGCCTTCACGAAGGGATTTTGTGACGTTCTTGCTGGTGAAGTCGCCTGAACTGGAGTCCTGAAGATCGGCTCCAGCGCAAAAGGAGTCTCCGGCACCCGTGAGAATTAGCACGCGCGACTCATCGGTAGCGGCGTCGCTGACGGCCCGTGTGACGAGAGCGATTGATTCGGGATCGATGGCATTGCGTCGGTCGGCCCGGTTGATGGTGATCCGTTTGACGCCAGCCGCATGAGTTACGACAACTTTGTTCGCTTCGGACAAGCAACGAACTCCTTTCAACTGAATGGTAGGTAAGCGCAAGCGCAAGAAGGCGGTCTATTGTCGCTCAGCACGAGAACAATTTACAAATCTTTGGGGCGATGCGCGAACATTAACAGAGCTGCGAGGGTATGATCGCGACCAAGGGACAGCAGGGACGACGCCGACTGCAACCTGGAAGTGCAGCGCGTCCTTCCCCCCTCCGTCGTTGCAGTCCCTACTGTCCCT
>JBDTUW010000085.1:0-9920 GCA_040007555.1 Acidobacteriota bacterium
CGCGCCTTCGCGGCTTCGCGTGAGTCTTCTTCAATCCAGAATCCACAATCTAAAATCCAAAATCTAATCGAGGAGAAGTCTGACTTTCAGGCTTCCCGCACGCTTCACTGCTTGAGAGAAGCGGACGTATTGCTGGTAGCTCTGGCTCTGCGCCCCGATTCTCGAGACTTCACCCGCATCGAGATCGCGCTCGACCAGCGCATCGAGGAAGTCCGCGTAATCCGCCAGCGCCATGACCGGAATCTCCCGCTGGTAACCGGATTTGCCGTCATCGGTTGCGCCGAACCCCGAGAGGAGGTCAAACACGCAATCCGTGGTCAGCCGAACCGCGTGACGCGAGAGCGCGATCGGCAGACGAAGCTCAAAAAAACGCAGTCCATCCTCAGTCGTCACCCGTCGCAGTTCCTTGGTCACTTCACCGTCAAATGGCGATTCCGGGTCAGTCAGAACGTGCAGAAGGCGCGGCCAGTCGGACGGGACCATAGTGTCGTAGAGCAACTGCAGCCGATCAGCGACGAATCGTTCAAATCTGGCATCGACCGGATAGTTGATTCTGCCCAGACACCCGATGGGTTCGCGCGCGGCAGACGTCGAGAGTTGGCGGGCGTCGGGCTCGAGACAGGCTGGACAGGAGGCTCGACAGAACTCAGCGATCCCTTCGGTTCTCTCGAGGTCGGGGGAGAAGCGCGAGGTGAACTCGATACTTTCAGCGGAAGGCGCCACGGTTCCTTCGACGGAGTCCCCTATGAGCCGCGAAACAAGTGACCCTGTCCGGCCGAAGACGCGCAGGGTAGGCTCGTCGAACTGGCGCCTCATTTCGCAGGGATACTCGATCGCGTATTCGAGAGACATCTTTCGCGGCTCGTCAGACCTGATGAGCCCTTCAATGACTGAGAGATGAAATTCCGACTACCAACTGTTGATCACGAGCCGGCCATTCTCCTCAACCAGAGTCAGCGGAACGATCATGGTCGCGTTACTGAGGAACAAGTAAGCGGAATCGAGCCGAGCGGTTGATGGAGTCTTCGAGCGGCCGGGCGTCAGTGCCGCTTCGGCCAGCGTGTCTTTGAGGTGTTCGGCGAGCAGGCTCTCACGCAGAGTTTTGCCCTCGGTCCGTAATCGAATCAAAGCCTCAGCCGAGAGCATCTTCTGCGCCTCTTCCCAATTGCCCCCTTTGACAAAGCCATTGAATTGATTCGCGGCTGCGTTAAGTTGGTTGTCGTCATTGAGGGATACCGCGACGACGGGCGGTGCCGGCGGTTTGCGATGCGTGATCCAGTAATACGTTCCGGATGCGACAGCGATCATCAGGAGCGCGACCAGCCAAAACGCGGTACGTGTTCGCTTTTCCTGGCCGTCGTCCTCGAGATCGCTGCGCTCATCAACATCTTCAAATATTGTTCTCATATCCCAGCCTGGCCCAATTAAGTGTTAAATGACGGTCAAGTCAAGGTAACGCAGCCTGACAATGGCTGTCAAACCACGACATCCGGGGATCTCACGCGAAGCGCGCGAAACGAACCGAAATACGTGGGCGAGAAGTATTGTCTGGTCGTTCACCATCTGGGAGACAATGTTCGTCCGGCACTTCCTCTCGTCTTCTCTGCGTTTTTCGCGAGTCGCGCCTTCGCGTGCGATCTTTCTTCTCATAAAGGAAGGCCTCACCAGACCACTCGTTGCCAGAGACACGGGGGAGTAGATTGCATCGCTCGGTGATGGCGGTTAAGCTTCGATGCTTGTGTTGGAAGAGGCTCCTCGATGGACTCGCGGAGTCTGAAAGCAATTTGATCAAGTTGGTCCTGGCTATGACTGATAGAACAAATCTTGGCATTCTCGGTCTTGGGACCGTCGGAACAGGTGTGGTTAATCTGCTGCGGGACAATCCGCAGTTTTACGTCTCTTCGATCGCCATCCGCGACAAGCTCAAGTCCAGGGAGATTGACCTTAGCCAGTTTCAGCTGACGGAGGACCCGTTCAAGCTTGCGGACGACCCGGCAATCGAGATCATCGTCGAAGTTGCCGGTGGAGTCGGTCCAATTTACGAGGTCGTCAAACGGGCCATCAGCAATGGCAAACACGTCGTGACTGCGAACAAGGAGTTGATCGCGAAGCACGGACCGGAGATCTTTGACCTGGCGCAGAGACGTAACGTCACCATTCTCTTTGAAGCCGCCGTCGGTGGAGGTATCCCGCTCATTTCAACACTCCAACGCGGGCTTCAGGCTAACCGAATTGAGCGTGTCGCGGGGATTCTCAATGGCACAACTAACTACATCCTGACCCAGATGGAACTTGCCCACCAGCCTTTCGCCACGGCCTTGCGTGAGGCTCAGCTTGCGGGGTATGCCGAGGCTGATCCTTCGGATGATATTGAGGGCAGGGATGTCGTCTACAAGATCGCAATTCTCTCATCGCTCGCCTTCCAGACGCCGATTGAGGTCGAGCGGATTTATCGCCAGGGGATCGGCGCCGTAAGCGATCTCGACATCAACCTTGCCGCCGAATTTGGCTATCGAATCAAGATGATCGGGCTTGCCCAGAGGGGCGATGGAGCTTCGCTCGACGTGCGCGCTCACCCCATGCTCGTTCCACTGCATCACCCGCTCGCGGGTGTTGAGGGCGTGAATAACGCCATCTTCATCAGCGGTGATGCTGTCGGTGAGATCATGTTGACCGGACCGGGTGCGGGCCAACTCCCGACAGCAAGTGCGATCGTGGGCGATCTGATCAACCTGGCGAGCGCATTGAAGCTCCCGGACTTTGCCCGCTACTTTCACCCGCCGATCAGTTCGCGGGTCAGTGAGGTCTTCTCAATCGATGAGACGGTCAGTTCGTATTACTTGCGGCTGGAGACCAACGACACTCCGGGTGTGATCGGCAATCTGGGACAGGCTCTCGGGCGTCATGGAGTCAGTCTTCATAGCGTGACGCAAAAGGGTGTCGATGCGAGCGGTGCGGCAACGATCGTCCTTCTGACTCATGAGGTCCGAGAACGGCTGCTGCGCAGGGCTCTTGAAGAGATCCTGGAACAACCCACCACCAGGCAGATTGGCATCGTCCTCCGGGTGTTGGACTAAACCTTCAGCGTGAGTCGTTTGCTTCGGGAACTGGAAGACTCACACGAAGTCGCCAACGACGCGAAGAGGAACGGACCCTTCCGCGCCTCTTTCGTGGCCTTTGCGTGAGCCTTCATGTTCCCTAACCGGAGTTTTTCCAAGGGGCAAAGATCTGATCCCTGGGATCACGGATCGGAATGAGATGGTCCGTCAATTGCGCTACGTGATGAGGCCGCTTCGGAGGCGTGTTTCTGATAAGGAAGGCCGGGTACGGCTACGACAGGGTATGGCACAACAACCTCATGTTCTGATCATCGGCGGCGGCTTTGGCGGGTTGCGAGCGGCTCGAGCGTTGGCACGAGCCCCGGTTCGCATTTCTCTGGTGGACCGCACAAACCACCACTTGTTTCAACCGCTTCTCTACCAGGTGGCGATGGCGGGTCTTTCACCAGCAGACATCGCGGCGCCGATCCGGTCGATATTCAGGCGGCAATCGAACGTCAACGTGTTGCTGGCCGAAGTGACTGGCGTCGATCTGGCTGCCCGCCAGGTGGAGACCACGATCGGGAGCTTATGCTACGACTATCTGGTCCTTGCTGCGGGAGGGAGGACGAGCTACTTCGGACATGACGAATGGGAGAAATTTGCGCCGGGACTGAAAGACCTGACCGATGCGGTTGAGATTCGCCGCCGAGTACTACTGGCGTTCGAGGCGGCAGAACGCGAGGCGGATTCAGAGAAGCGGCGCACCCTCCTGACGTTTGCTGTGGTTGGAGGTGGGCCCACGGGTGTCGAGCTGGCTGGAGCGATTGCCGAGCTTGCGCGGTTCGTCTTGTCACGGGACTTCCGTTCGATACGCGCGGAGGCCGCAGAGATCATCCTGCTCGAAGGAGGCCCACGAGTACTGCCAAGCTTTGCCCCTGACCTCTCAGAGAGCGCAATCCGTCAGCTTGAGCAATTGGGAGTGCAGGTCAAAGTCAATGCGCAGGTAACGGGCATAACGGCTGAAGGAGTGTTCCTGGGCAAGGAGTTCCTCAAGACGTCATCTGGGGCGCGGGTGTTCAGGCGAGTGGGCTGACCAGGTCCCTTGGCGTCCCGCTGGATCGTGGCGGTCGAGTCCTGGTTGAACGTGATCTGACGGTTCCGGGTCAGTCCAAAGTGTTTGCGATCGGAGATCTCGCTACTTTTACACATCAGACTGGACACCCGCTTCCCGGCGTCAGCCCGGTGGCCATGCAAATGGGCGACTCGGTTGGCGCCAACATCCGTCGTTCGCTCGAGGGGAAGCCTTATGAGCAGTTCCATTACGTTGATAAGGGGAGCATGGCGACGATTGGGCGGTCGCGGGCGATTGCGGAAATCGGGAAGTTAAAGCTGACGGGCTTTACCGCGTGGATGGCGTGGCTCCTGGTGCACATTTTCTTTCTCATAGGTTTTCACAATCGCGCCATCGTCATGTTCAACTGGGCGTGGTCTTACTTCACATATCAGCGGGGCGCGCGCCTTATCACCGGTCGCCGTCTCAACCCGTCAAGCGAAGGCACTGTGTGCGGTGAAGATGGCAGGGAAGGCGAATATCACGTCCGATGATTGCCGGGCCGGGGGTGGGGCTATCCGTTGGAAAACGAACTCAGGCGCTGCCGATCAGGCGTGCACCGCGTCCGGTTTCTTGACCGAGACGGTGAGCGGGAACCTGACGGTAAATGTCGTTCCCTTGCCTAGCTCGGCCTGTGCTTCGATTGTGCCGCCGTGCGAATCGACGATCCATTTGACGATCGAAAGACCCAGTCCAAATCCTGCCGCGCTCTTATCACTGGTCGTCCGGGAGCGCCGGAAGAATCGCTCGAAAATGTGCGGAATGTCCTCGGCGGGAATTCCCCGTCCTGTGTCCTTTACCGTCATGACGGCCTGGTCCTTTTGCTTTGCCAACGAAAGGGTGATCGTGCCGTCTGGCTCGGTGTACTTGATTGCGTTGTCGAGCAGGTTGAGGAGTAATTGCTTGAGTCGCTGCAGGTCTCCGCTGATCACGACGTCTTCCGCAGGTGCGACGTAGGTCAGCGTCTGATCGCGCTGTGCCGAAAGCGGCGAAATATAGTCGATCATTTTCTGACAGAGCTGATCGAGAGATATTTCTTCACAGCGAAGCTGGGTGCGACCCGCATCGGCGCGCGCCAGGGTCAGCAGGTCCTCCACCAGGCGGGACAATCGAATAATCTCCTCCAGACTGGAGGTTAACGCGCGCTGATATTCCTCAGGAGAGCGTTCTCGGCGCAGTGTGATCTCTATGTCACCGCGAATGACAGCGAGTGGGGTCCGCAATTCGTGCGAGGCATCCGAAGTGAACTGGCGTTGCCGCTCGAAGGCGGCTTCGAGCCGTGCGATCATGTGGTTGAAGGTGGTCGCCAGTCGCCCGATTTCATCCATCACTGGCGGAATTGGCACTCGCTCTGACAAGTCTCCGGCCCCGATGCGTCTTGCCGCGCGCGTAATCCGGTCCACCGGCATGAGCGCTTGATTGGCGAGTAAGAGGCCTCCATAGCTGCCAAGCAAAAGGGCCGCCGGAATAGCGATTGAGAGCACCAGCAATATCCGCCCGCGCAGCTTGCTCAATGGCTCCAGTGACTCACCCAGGCGAATAAAATATGTGTCGCCATCGGCATCACGCGCCCGTCTGATCGCAACGCGAAAGGGTTCACCCGTCTCCAGATAGATGACGTCCCATTTTGTTTGGCCCCACGGGACTTGGGCGAGTTCATCCACTTTGACGGGTAGACGATATGCAGGTTTGACCACCATTTCGTCGGCGATGACTCCGCCATTGGTGATGATCTGCGTCAGATGAGGTGAGATGGTTAACTGGTCATTGCCGGTGCTATGATCCTCGGAAGTTGACGCCTCGACCATCGCCGAGTTCATCCTTCGTTCAATCGCCGATGCCTGCGACTCGAGTGAGTTATCGATGATCGCCAGCAGGCTCCGCGAGAGTATCGTGTAGCTCGCGATACCAAAGAAAAGGAGGACCGCCGCGAGAATCGCCAGATAATAGACGGTCAGTTTTACTCGTAACGAGGGCATCACCTTTGAGCCAGGCTCAGACCTTCGTTTCAGTGATGAGCCGCGATTCTGTGGTAGGCGTTTTGAAGGTATAACCTACGCCGCGCACAGTCTGGATGAGCTTCGGCTCAAAGTTGCGGTCGATCTTGTTGCGGAGGTAATTGATGTAGACATCGATGACGTTTGTCAGCGTATCGAAGGTTTCTTCCCAGACCTTTTCTGAGAGATTCTCGCGCGAGAGTATTTCGTCAGGATGACGCATGAAGTACTCGAGCAGCGCAAACTCCTTGTTGGTCAGCTGCACTTCCACCGTGCTGCGCGTTGCCCGGCGCGTAATGAGATTGAGGCTCAGATCACCGATCTGGAGGCGCGACGTATCCTCACTTTGAGTGCGGCGCTGAAGTGCGCGCAGGCGCGCCAATAACTCGGCAAACGCGAATGGCTTTGTCAGATAGTCATCCGCTCCACTATCCAGCCCCTTGACCTTCATCTCGGTGGTATCGTGGGCGGTGAGCACGAGTATCGGCGTCTTGAGGCCACTCGCGCGCAACTCACGCGCCACCTCGAGTCCATCAACGCCCGGAAGGCCGATGTCGAGGATGATGATGTCATGGCTTTCTGATTTGCCCGCGTCGAGACCTTGGTTACCGTCATAGGCGACCTCGACCTCCATGCCCTCTTCCTCCAGGCCGCGTTTCAGCATATCGGCCATCTTCTGCTCGTCTTCAATCACCAGCACACGCATAGCCAACTCCTTAGCCAATACCCGTCCTTGATCGCAACCCGACCAGCGGCCGGGAACCTTCTCTAATAAATTACCACATCCGGGAGCGATCGGTTAGCCGGCAGGGAATCACCCTTCGATGATCCGGCCTGCGACTATAGACCCGGTAAGCCATTCCAGGTATTCGAGGGCGCCGCCCTCCACCGGCAACGCGATTATCTCCGGCGTCTCGTACCCGCCACTCTCCCGGTGCATGGTCTTGATCGCTTCCTCGACTGCCGCATAAGCCTGACGAGTCGTCTTGATGATAATCAGGCTTTCGTTGGCAGATTGAACCTCCCCCTGCCAGCGATAGAACGATCTGATTCGACCAATGATCTGAACGCAGGCGGATATCTGTTTGTCGACCAAAAGCCGCGCAAGTATTTCAGCCTGAGCCTCTTCGGCAGTTGTAGTGAAGACGACCAGAGCGTCCGTCAAGTCATCCCCCTCCGTGCCCCCGGCCTGGTTTGCCCTTCGCGAGTTTCAGGTTGGATCAACATCGGAGTCGATCGCGTCGCCGCGCGTGAAGAAGGCTTCGTACAGTTCGGTAGCGCGGTCGAGGTCCAGTCTGTGTACGAGCAGATGAACCTCGGAGAAGCCGCCGGGCATAAGCAGGGGCTCGAGCGCTCCAAAATTGGCGCCCTTGAGGACGGCCTGGATGCCGTTGTTGAGCAGCAACTCGAGGACAAAGCCCGCTTCGATTGAATTCGAAAAGGAAGCCAGCCTGAGGAATTCGGAATGATCTGGTGTATCGCTAGGCATCGCTCGCCCTCAGTAATGCAGGAGTTCTCCACGATAGACCGCATGCACTTCACCGGTCTGAAATATATGGCCATCTTCGCGCCACTCGACGAGGAGTTCGCCCCCCTCGGTCCCGACTGTCACGCGACGGCTCGTCTTTTCGTTAAGAATCGCGGCGATGGCGGCGGCGCACGAGCCTGTTCCAGACGATAGTGTAGGGCCAACACCCCGCTCCCAGAAGCGGACCGCGATGCGCTCCGGATCGATAACCTGAATAAATTCGACATTTGTTCGGAGAGGGAACGCCGGATGCGTCTCGATCATCGAACCGAGGGCTCGCCAGTCCGTCGTCTCCAGGTCATTCACGATCAACGAACAGTGCGGGTTTCCCATCGACGAGGAAGTGAACTCCAGGTCGACGTCTCCCACCTGGAGGCGTTGCCGGACAACGGTTTCCAGCGGCTCCGGGAGCTGGATCGGGATCTGCGCACTCGAGAGTTGCGGTACGCCCATATCCGTTTCGAAGACGAAACGGCGAGCCGACCGCTCTCTCAGCCAAAGCGTCTTTATTCCCGCGCCGGTTTTTACGCGGACGACTGGCGCATCCCAGAGATCATTGAAATAGAGGTAGGCGGCAATGCAGCGCGTGCCATTGCCCGAAATAGGTGTTTCGCCGCCATCCGCGTTGAAAATGCGGATGGCAAAGTCGGCAGCCGTGTGATCTGTGAGCAGCACCTCGAGGCCGTCGGCCCCCGGGCCGCGATGGCGCTCGCAGACGGTGCGGGCAAGCTCTTCGACTTCGAAGTTCCCGGGAAGGTCGGCTTCGCGGACAATCAGAAAATCGTTGCCTACGGCCTGGAACTTCTGGAATTGCATTGGCTGTTGTCAGGCTTCGAACTGAGTAAAGGCCTTGAACTCAAGAAAGCGTTCGCGGATCTCGGCAGGCGTCAGACGCCTTAGGCGATCACAACTGAATTCTTCAACGTTGAATGAGGCCATGACCGAACCATAAATGATCGCACGGCGTAGGGTTTCGTGATCGACCCGATCAGATTGAGCCAGGTATCCCATGAAGCCCCCGGCGAAACTGTCGCCAGCTCCGGTTGGGTCGCAAACCGCTTCCAGGGGAAATGCCGTCGTCGCAAAGTATGAGTCCCGGGTAAAGAACGCTGCCCCAAATTCACCACGCTTGACCACCAGCATCTTCGGGCCCAGCTCCAGAATCTTTCTCGCGGCGCGAATCAGGTTCGGCTCCCCCGCCAATTCGCGCGCTTCCGCATCATTGATGATCAGCGCATCAACCACGGCAATCGTCTGCAGCAATTCATCTCGCGTGCGCTCGATCCAGTAATTCATCGTATCCATGGCGACGAACTTCGCATCGACCTGCTGCCGAACTTCACGCTGGAGAGCCGGCTGGATGTTGGCGAGAAAGAGAAACGGTGATCGTCGCGCCGCCGGAGAGAGTTGGGGGGCGAAATCAGCAAAGACGTTGAGTTCGGTATCGATGGTCTTTGCTGCGTTGAGATCGAAACCGTACTCACCCACCCAACGGAATGTTTTGCCTCCAGGAATCCGCTGAAGGTTGTCGGTATTGATCTTCATCTGCCGGAAAACGGCGGAGTCCGCCTCAGTGAAGTCATCACCGACGACCGCAACCACGCCGACATCGGTGAAAAAGGAAGCGGCGACAGAGAAGTGAGTAGCGGCGCCGCCCAGGCTGCGTTCCCGCACTCCAAAAGGTGTTCGAATTGAATCGAGCGCAACTGACCCGACGACCAGCAGTGACATCAGCCTCCCTTTTTTACCTTGCCCTGTGATTCAAGCTCACCGAGGCGCTTTCGCGCTTCGCCGGCGAACTCACTGTCCGGGAATTCCTTAATCAAGTTCGAGAAGGCTTTCGCTGCCTCCTCGGGATTGGCCCCGCGCAGGTAGACTTCGCCGAAGAGAAAGAACACTTCATCCATCTTTCCGAAAGTTGGGTTGATGTCCACGATCTCCTGCAGGCGACTCTCGACGCCCTTATTGAGGCGCTCGAGGCCTTCTTTATCGCCCTTGGGCGGCTTTCGCTTGTAGAAGTAGTAGCGCGCAACCTCGAGACTGTGGAGGCACTGTCGCTCGAGTTCCGGATCGCGCGGAGTCGAAATCGGTCCACGGGCTACTCCCTGCTGGACAATGCCGGCGACGGTGCCGAGCCCGCTGCTTGCGCCCGCCACCGAGACGAGCGCGATGAGCGTTGTAAGCAACAATAACCGCTTCATTGATTCACCTGCCTATCCCTTCGGACATCCGTAGAGTCTCCC
>JBDTUW010000086.1:0-9915 GCA_040007555.1 Acidobacteriota bacterium
CCTGCTCGTGGCAGCGATCGCCGCCTCAATCAACGCGCAGGCCACCAATGGCAATATCAAAGGCACAGTCACTGATCAGGCCGGCGCCGTGCTGCCAAACGCAAAAGTCTTCGCCAAGCATCTCGCAACCAATGTCGAGCGCAAATTCACGACCAGAGGTGATGGCACGTTCCTCATCGACAATCTGCAACCTGGAGATTACCAGATACAGGTCGAAGTCTCCGGCTTCAAGAAAGAGCTGACCGAAGTCTCCGTACTTACCGGAACAAGCACCGACGTTAACTTTTCGCTGACCGTCGGATCGAGCAGCGAAACGGTTGTCGTCACCGCCGGAGGCGTCCAGCTCAATACCAGCGATTTCAAGGTTGATGGAGTCATCACGCGTGATCGGATAGAAAACCTGCCGCTCAACGGACGCAGCTTCCTTTCGCTTGCTTCCCTTGAACCGGGGGTCGACGTCCAGTTCGACGCGAATCCCGGCGCCGGTGGTGTCAATAACTACTTCCGCGTCTCAATTGCCGGCAGTACCAGCACACTGACCCGCATTTCGGTTGACGGGGCGAACGTCAACGACCGCATCACGGGTGGCACGGCGCAGAACTTCTCACAGGAGACGGTGCAGGAGTTTCAAATCTCGACCTTTAACTTCGACCTTTCGGTTGGAAATACTTCATCGGGCGCAGTCAACATCGTTTCCCGCACCGGCGGTAATCAGTTTCATGGTAGCGGGTTCTACTTTTATCGCGATCACAACATAGCTGCGTATCCCGCCTTCAAACGTCCCAACGATCCCAGCGCTTTCAATCCAGGTGTCAACAATCCCGATTTACGGACGCGCCTGTTTGACCCCTTCTTCGCGCGCCGCAATACGGGAGTCAACCTTGGCGGCCCGATCAAGAAAGACAAGCTCTTCTTTTTTGCCAATTTCGAATACACCAATCAAGTGGGCGCACAGACCATCAGCTTTACCAATCCGCTTTTTGCGGGGTTCTCGCACGTGGGAAGCATTCCCTTCCGCGGCAAGCTCTTCAATGCCAGAGGTGACTGGAAGATCAACAGCAAACACAGCGCTTACCTCCGGTATAGCCTGGACATGAACAAGAATCTTTCGGGGAGTGGCAACCTCGAATCGACCTGGACCTCCAGCAACAACTACGCTTACCAGGTCAACCTGGGAGTCACCAGCGTCCTCAGTTCAAAACTCGTCAATGAGTTCCGCGTCTCCTACTCGTATTTCTCAAACCAGCTTCGTCCTCCCAATTCGCAGGAGTGCAGCAACACTACGTACTGCATTAATCTGAACGGACCAAGGATTGGCGGATTTGGTCTGACCCTTGGTAATGACAATAACGTCACCCAAAGTCGCATCCTGCGCACCTATCAGATAAATGAGAACGTCTACCTCCAAAAAGGGTCTCACCGCATTCGCTTTGGCGGCAATTGGGAGCACCTTTACGGGCACGGTAGTTGGGCGCGCATTTACCAGGGCACCTTCAATCTTTATAGCCCGGAAACATTACAGACGCAGAACCCAACCCTCTATGCAGCTCTACCGGCATCTCTGCGAGGCACGACCGCTGGTTTACCGACATTTGCTGACATCCTGAAGTTACCGGTCAGCGGCTCGCTTTCGGTCAGCGTCGGCGACGCGGGGCAACCACCAGCGTACCGAGGAGCTCAAGCCGCGCGTAATGACGCATATCGGCTTTATGTCCAGGATACATGGCAGGTGCGGCCAAAATTCAACTTCAGCTACGGGATTGCCTGGTCTTTCGATGACAACATCATCAGTCACGACCTGGACAAGCCAGAATGGCTCCGCCCTGTCCTCGGCGGCGCAAACGCGGATCTGAGCGCGACCAGGTATGACTACAACAACTTTCAGCCATCGATAGGGTTTGCCTGGAACATTACCGACAAGACCGTCATTCGAGGTGGAAGCGGGATTTATCATGCCTCGCCCAATTCCTTCTATACTCGCCTTGGAGAGCGCGGGTTCCTGGGCCCGGCTGGTAATGGTCTGGTCCCATTCAATTCTCAATTGGTGGCCAATCCGCTTGCGGGGACGCCCACGCCGGGCGGTGCAATTCAGCCGGCGACCTTGAACTTTACGGTACCATCCTCCTTTAGCGGACAGAATGCGATCGCCTTGATACCCAGCGTCAGAGAGTCGTTGCTGTCGAGATGGGGAACCGGGACCGACCTCTCGATCCGGGGTATTGAGGTCACCAAACAGGCCCTTGGGGCGGCTGGTGAGGGGATATTCATGAGCGACCTCACAACCGGCTACACCTTTCACGTGACGGCCGGCATTCAACGAGAGCTCGCCCGGAATCTGATTCTGACGGCTGATTTCGTCATGCGACGTGCAGTGCACTTTGGCGGCACGGAAGCGGGCTTTGGCGTAGACCTCAACCGCGCTGCCCGTCCACTTGTCGTCGCCACGGATCCTATCACGCAGGTTGTAACCACCTCACCCCTCGCCCGACCGATCATCCCGTTCTGTTTGACCACGACTCAAACGAACACACCCAAGTTCCCGTGCTCGACAAGCGCTATTCTCGGGTACTGGTCCGGAATCAACACTCGATATACCGGACTGCTGGTGAAGGTCGACCGTCGATTTTCGAACGGCCTGCAGTTCACCGGTTCCTATGCCATGTCCCGTTATGTGAATAACGTCAACGTCGGTGTCGGCGGGGTCACCACTGACAATCTCTACGAAACTTCCGGAATCGCGGGAAATGATATTCCACACCGGTTCACGCTCAGTGGTTTCTACGAGGTCCCTTCATACAAGGGTGACAGCAAGCTCCTGCGCGGTCTGTTTAACAGCTGGCAGCTCGGCCTGATCTCGGATATACGGAGCCGTCCGACACTCAATCCAAATCTCGGCCTGGACCATGATGGTGATGGCGTTTCCCGCCTTCTGCTCCCCGGTATTAAGTGGAACAGCCTTGGGCGTGGAACAGATGCGGACGACATTCGGGCGGCAGTAGCCACTTACAATGCCGACATCATCTCACGAGCAAAACCCCTGCCGGCCAATCCAACTGCGGCCCAGACCGCGGGATGCACATTGTTTGTTAATGGTGTGCGGATGTGCGGAGCGAGAACACCTAAAAACGAGGTCTACCCGCTCATCTTCCTGCCGGATAACTTCTCCAACGGGGATCCGTTCTTCTCACAAGATCTCCGCGTCACTCGATTGATCCGGATTCGCGAAAAGGTAACGATTTCCTTGATCGGCGAGGCGTTCAATATCTTCAATTTTGCGAACCTCACGGGTTACGGCAGCGGACTGAATGGCCTCGCGGCCCCCGGGACGCTCCAACAGTCCACCTTTGGCCAGCCGAGTAATCGGGTCAACCAGATCTTCGGCACGGGCGGCCCACGCGCGTTCCAGTTCGCGGCTCGTATCACCTTCTAGGTAGCGCCAGGGCCACGAAAGCCCAGGGACGAAAGAAAGAGCCGCAGAGTAGGCATGCCTCTCTGCGGCTCTCTTTTTTTGATGTCTCTTACGCTATTCCTTCTTTGCGTGCCCTTCGACCAGCTCGATTCGAATCTTGTCAGGGCCTTCGATAAAGGCGTACTTGATCTTGCCACCGGCAACGGAACGAATCTCATCGGTTACCTTAACCCCGTCCTTACGCATCTTTTCGAGCGTCTCAGCCAGGTTATCAAAGCTCACCCCGATGTGGTCCATGACGTGTCCCTTGGTTGATTCCAGCTCGGTCTTGCCCTTCCAATGATCGGGATATGCCTTCTTCGTGTATTCAACTGGATAGATGATGATGTTGACATTGTCGAGCGTGAGCGAGGCGCTCGGTCCAATCTGGACATCCCGATAAAAGCGGGGCTCACGCGACAACGGGCGTGTCGAGCCTCGCTTCGCTCCAAGGTATTTCTGATACCAGTCAGCCGCTCCAACCGGGTCCGCGCTGAAAAGATGCAGGTGCCCAAATCGATGGTGACCGGCAGTATTGAGTTCAATCAGTGCCTTGTCCGGCCCTTCGACGTAAGCATAAAAGAATCTGCCTGTTGCTCCTGCTGCTCCGCCGATGTCGCTGATGTCGGTCAGTGGCGTAAAAAACTTCGTACCCATTGCCAGCTGCTTCTCGTAGGTGGCCTTCATATCCTCGGCGCCCCAGCCAAAATGCCAGACTGCAGAGTTCAGCTCCCATTTGGGTGGTGTTGCCACTTTGGTAAAGAGCATCCACGATTTTTGCGCCCAGACGCCATCCAGCAATCCCGCAAACTTCCCCTTCTCGGAATCGAACTTGCCAGTATAGAAATCGATCGCGGCGGCGGGATCCGTGGCGTTAAGATGAAGGTGGTGAAAATGGGGCTCCGGTGTTTGTGCCGCAACTGGTGCCGCAGGAGCTGGTTTGGGATCCTGCTCGGCGCGGGTGAATACACCTTGCGCCAGCATCGCAATACAGCAGATGGACCCGATCAGGGCAGGTTTTATCAAATCTTTCCAGGAACTCATCTCGTGCTCCTCCTTAACAGTTGTCAGTTGCCAATTGCCAGTTGCCAGTTGCCAGTGGTCAGTGGTCAGTAGTCAGTAGGCAGTGGCTAATTGTCGGTTGTCAGTTTGTAGTGGTGTGGCCTGTGGAGTGTCGTCAGTGGTCTGCGGCCAGTCGTCAGTCGTGGTATCTGTCTGGACCGGCACCCACTGGAGCGGGGCCTGCTTGAGCTCCTGACGGCGCTCAGTGACTTCCGGTCGACGCGGCCGATCAATCTGAAACGTTGGTGATAGCCACCCTCAGGCCTCTCCCATGATTCCACGACGCTAGCCGTCTTCCCGGCAAACACAATTCGCCACCAAAAGTGAAAATCGCCGGTGGAACGCTCGTCAACGCGCATTCGCGTTTCTTTGCGTTCCACCGACGATTCTCATTTCACTATGTAACCGAGCCTTCTGAGCGAACGCCCTAATCGCTTGCGCGCACCCAACCATAGGCTGAATTGCTTCGCTGTCCGCCCCTTTCGAGGTAGGCCATCTTCAGCTTTTCGATCGCATCCGGTGGAAGCGAGTTCCGCTTCGCCTTGACGTCGACGTTGTACAGTTTCGCAGCGTTGAGTCCGAAGATCTTTGCCTTGTCCTGTGGCGTGATCTTCTTGTAACCGAACTTCTCGCAGAACTCGTCGCTGATCTGAAACCGTTTGAACGCGTCGATCACCCATTGCGGTGATCCCCACCACAGACAATCGGTACCCCAAACCACATGATCAGCCCCATAATACTTGATGTTCTTTCCCATGCCGTGCATCGCCATCTCCGGATGCGCCAGGAAGAGCGTCCCGAAGAAGCTTCCAATCTCGCAATAGAGATTGTTGATCGATGGATTGCGTTTTTTGATATCCATCAGGGTGCTGTGCCACTCAAAGTCGCCCGTCGTCGGATCGTACTTGTTATTAGCCAGCCAGTCCGGCTCGCTGGTGCCATGCTTGATGGCCGAGTGGTAGACGACGAAGTTGAAATCGGGGTTGCGCAACGCGGCCTTCTCCATGTCCTTCGGATTGGCAAGATGACCGAGCGTTCGCGACTGATATGAGTAGCCTTTATGCACACTGATGAGTTTCATACCGCGTTTGCGGGACTCTTCCATAAACCATTGTGCATTATCATCATCGACCTGAAAGCCGTTACCAGTTCGTGCCGGGTCGGTGTGGCAGTACCACTTCCATGAGCTGATGCCATACTGCTTCAGTTCACGCTCCATCTGCTCGATGGTTGCCGCCTTGTCGACGGTATTTGTGGCCTTATCCCAATAGTGATTTGGAGCGAGGTTGCCCTGGCAGAGTGCGCGCTGCGACCCCGCGATGTCATTGATCCGTTTCATGCTTTGCGACATGAGCCAGCTTGGGAGCAACCCGCGGCTGCGGGCGATGCCTTCGAGAATCTTTCCGGTCTCGTCGCGATTCTTTTCGGCAGTCGGGACTCCCGAGATGACACAAATGGTCGTATCGCTGTCGAAATACATCTCCTTCATGAAATTGCCAAAGCTGTAGGATTCCGCATCGTTCTTGAGCTGGAAGCCCATATTCTTGACGAATTCCGCATTACGGAAGTTCAGTGCCTGCCCGTTGGTAAAGTGCGACTGAACATCGATGATGAAGTACTCGCCCTTCGGCCATTTTTCGTTGTATGCCGACGGCTCCCATGTTTCGGCTTCGTCGACATCCCAATAGTTCTTACCATAGGCGAGATTCGAAGCGAGGAAGCAGGTGGCAAGACCCATTGAGGTGCGCATGAAGTCGCGACGCTCGACGCCGAGCTTTTTCGCGCGCGCGGTCGATAGTTCGCCGATGAGATGCTCGATGTGTTTCTGCTTCTCGGTCTGTGCACGCGGGACGAACTCCTCGTTGGAAACTGCCTGGGTGGGCATCGGCGAATCAACGCCCTTCTTCATGTCGCGGTCAGCTTTACGAATCCACATTGGATGGCTCCTTGGAAAAAGTCGACACTGTGGCAACTAACACAAATCCGGTCACATCCGCCGCCGGCCACGGGTCGACGATGACGTCGTTGTCGAAGGCTTCTGCTGCCCGGGGCACGTCTCATTGCGAAACACCTCGAGGACAGTCACACAAAACTTCCGGCTTGTTGTTTTTGAACCCTCGGATGGTCCGGGCATCTTGCTTACCGACCGGTCAGCAGGCTATCTTCCTCGCCTCGCGATGTCAAGTGACGACATGAGCAGACGAAAACAATCTCGCTTCCGGTTGGCTCGGGAGAATTGATAAAAACATTCGAAGTCCGAGTGCAAAATCGACTCCGTTTAGTTTACTCTCCACAGGCACTGTCTCTGAATTTAAGCCCAATGCATAGACTACTTCCAGAGCGGAGGAATCACAATGTCGGAAACTCCTATTCTTACGCAGGTCCAGGACCGGGTCGCGCGGCTGACCTTTAACCGCCCTGACAAGCTCAACGCCCTCAGCCGAGACCTCATCTTTCAAGCCATCGCCCAACTGCAGGAGTGGAGTCGCGACCCGAACGTCGGTGCCATCGTCGTCACCGGCTCCGGCCGAGCATTCTGTGCGGGCGGAGATGTTTCGCAAATGGCCCGCGGAGACGCCGAACCCCAAACCCTCGAGGAACAGATCGACGGCTTGAGAAACGCCCAGGAACTCTCTGCCCTCCTTTACGACATTCCCAAGGTGACCATTGCCGCAGTCAACGGCCACGCCATGGGCGCCGGTCTCGGCGTGTCACTCGCCTGCGATCTGCGCCTCGCCTCCGCCCAGGCCAAGTTCGGCACCGCCTACGCCAAAGTAGGCTTCGGTGGCGACTTTGGCACTACCTGGCTGCTGACACGATATGTCGGCCCCGCCAAAGCCAAAGAACTATTCTTCCTCGCTGAAACCATCGACGCTGTTGAGGCCCATCGCCTGGGACTCGTCAATCGTGTGGTCGCCGCCGAGGATTTGCTTGTCTACGCTGACGAGATGGCATGGCGGATTGCTCACGGACCCCTGGTCAGCTATCGCTACATGAAGGCCAATGTCAATCAGTCCATGACCACTGATTTCAGGACCATGCTCGATCGCGAAGCAGAGACTCATCTGCGCTGCGGGATGACCGAGGATCACAAGGAAGGCGTCCGGGCTTTCATGGAGAAGCGCCAGCCATCCTTCAAGGGAAAATAGTGAGGTGAGCAATGGAGTTCCGCCAGATAACCTTCGAGAAGCATGAGCGGATTGCGACAATCACGCTCAATCGACCGGAGAAGCTCAACGCCTACTCCGAAGTCATGGTTCACGAGATCATCGCTGCCCTTGCGGATGCCCGTGATGACGATGACTGTCGAGTCGTCATCCTGACGGGAACCGGACGCGGGTTCTGTTCCGGGGGCGATATCAGCAGGGACTTCCAGTATCCGGCCCGCTACCGCGGTCACCCGATGGAGTCCATGCTCGAAATGCGCGAGAACATGCATCAACTGGTGGTCCTGCTTCGACGCTTCGACAAGCCGACGATTGCCGCGGTCAATGGCGCCGCCGTCGCAGGTGGTCTGACACTGGCGCTTTGCTGCGACTTCCGCATCGCCGCCGAGAGCGCCCGGCTTGGAGATACGAGTCTGAAGTTCGCATTGATCCCGGACGAGGGCGGCGCCTATCTCTTCCCCAAATTTCTGGGACTTGAACGCGCACTAAAGATGTCCCTCTTCTCAGAGGTCTATCCGGCTCGCCAGGCAAAGGATCTGGGGCTGGTAACTGAGGTGGTACCCGATGTGGATTTGATGGCGACTGCCCGCGAGTGGGCGCTGCGCCTGGCCGACGGGCCACCAATCGCGATCCGAACCACCAAGAGGATGATGTACAAGCAGGAAGCCATGAACCTCGAGAATGCCCTCGAGGACGCGGCTCTCGGGACGATGGTGGTCAATTACTGCGACGACGTCAAAGAGGGCACGGCGGCATTTCACGAAAAACGCAAACCGGACTTTAAGGGGCGATAGCGAATGACCCAAAAACCACGGGAAGAACCAATCCTCGTCACTCAACCCTCAGCTGAGCGAGGTTTGCTTGATCGCTTCGCGCTCATCATCGCGCGGTTTGTACCCGACGCGATCACCGCCTGCGTGTTCCTCATGGTGCTGCTGTTTCTGGCTGCACTGGCTCTCGGTAATTCTGTGACGCGTGTCAGGGATGCATACTACCAGGGCCTTTGGATGCTGCTGCCGTTTACCATGCAGATGACGCTGATCATCGTGCTCAGCTCTGTGCTCGGCTCGACGACAGTCTTCAGAAAGGCCGTCATCGCGCTTTCACGAATACCGCGAACCACTAACCAGGTTGTCATGATCGGCGCGCTTTTGACGGCCCTGCTGTCCTATTTTTACTGGGGCCTCGGTATCGCGCTCGGCCCGATCATCGCCGTTTACTTCGCCAAGGAAGCGGAGCGAAGAGGAATCGCGATCGACTTTCTTTTCTTTTTGACGGTAGTCTGGGCATCGCACGCCGTCTGGCAATACGGGCTTTCGGCGAGTGCACCGCTGCTTGTGGCTACTCCGGGGCACTTTCTGGAGAAGTCGATCGGCGTGATTTCATTGCGCACGACCATCTGGTCTCCGGCGGCGATCATTCACGAGATTGTCTTCACAGTTGCAGTCATCGCCGTCGGTTGTCTGTTAATGCCAAAGAATCGGAAACCGATCTCTCTCTTCCCGGATGCCAACCGTCTGACTGAATCGCTTGAGGCCGAGCCGACTGTGCCCCTCAACTACTCAGAGCGGCTCGAGCGCAAGTCCTATTTCTCTCTGGTTCTGTGCGCATTCTTTGCGACCTGGCTCTACTACCACTTCGCCATCCGGCGCGCGAGCCTCGATATCAATTCACTCAATACCATCCTGCTCCTGCTCTGTTTTCTCCTGCATCGCAGCGTCTTTCGTTTTACGCGGGCTCTTCAACACGCAGTGGTATCAGCCTGGCCCGTGATCGTTCTCTACCATCTATATGCGGGAGTCGCGGGTTTAATCCAGCATACGACGCTGGGTGAGCGTCTGGCAGGGGCGGTCGCCTCGATCTCAACGCCACTGACCTTTCCCTTCCTGACGGCGACTGTCGGGACGCTCTTTGCGCTCTTCATTCCCTCGAGCGGAGGACAATGGGCAATTCAGGGATATGTCACAACGCAGGCCGCAATGGCAGTCGGGGTCACCGTCCAGCGCGGATTGCTTGCGATGAGTGTCGGCGATCATATGGGGAATCTCGCTTCGCCGTTCTGGTATGTCATTGTCGCGGGAATAGCTCGCGTGGATTTCCGCAGTTTCTTCGGCTACGGTCTTATTTTCGCGGCGCTCTGGTTTGTGATCGGCGTCATCGTCTTCACCTTCGCACCATGTTGATTTTGGATTTTAGATTGTGGATTGTGGATTGTGGATTGCCGAGGAAGACCTCACG
>JBDTUW010000087.1:0-9895 GCA_040007555.1 Acidobacteriota bacterium
GTTTTTGAGGATTTGTATGGGAATCTGTGGGACCTGCTGGATCTCAACGATGATTACCCCATCGCCAGGAGAGCCGTATAACAAAGCGTAATGGCGGCTGTCAATACGCGAGACTTCGATCGTTCGTTTCGCATGACACGCTTCCAGTCTGCGGCTACTCGTCTCCTCAGGTGTCCGTCTCACGTTCAGAGAAAGGGGTCAGCGATCAGCGTCTGAGTTCGCAGTGCCGCCTTCAGGCGGAATGCCTTGAATCTCTTCGCGAGCGAGTAAGATGGCTCGTTCAGAGTCGTCCCCCGCTCCTACTCAGAGAGCGGAGCGATGCTTCCTGACTCATTGTCGTCACCGGGTTGCGCTGACCCGTCCGGAAAATGTCGTGGGCGGCGATCCTCGGTTGACGTCAAACGAGAAACTGGCCCAAGCTGTTACTTGTCGCACAGGAGGGTATCAGAAACCTGCTGCGCCTGAAACCGATCGGAACTCTTCTGTTAGTCGACATCGCGCCACTTTGTGAACGGAGATAATGATGAGACGTGCGCTTGCTGGGATTGCGACCTCGGTGCTCGCAATGATTTGGATTCAGCCCTTCTTCGTACCGAGTTCGGCACAGGTGCAGCCCTCGTCCATCGAGATTGCTCTCGTAGCGAATGCAGAGGCTGGCACGGTCGCCCTGCTTGACGTGGTCTCGCGCACCGTCATCGGAACCATCGACGTCAATCCGGCAGGTGCGAAGAGCGCAGGCCCGGGTGCCCGGAACTACGCGCAGGACACGGACGTCTCGCCAGACGGGCGAACACTCTATGTCTCCCGCGGTTATCTTGGCGACGTCGCTGCGTTCGACATCGCGAGTGCCCGGCTACTTTGGCGACGCTCCCTGGATACTGGGCGTGCTGATCACATGACGCTCACGCCCGACGGCCGGAACCTCTTCGTGTCAGCGCTCCTCGACAACCGGGTGTACAGGTTGACAGCCGCCACGGGCGAGATCACGGGTCATCTGGTGACCGGCGTCTACCCGCACGACAACAAGGTCTCGCGAGATGGCCGCTGGCTCTTCAACACCAGCATCGGTCCGCTCTCTACCCTCCCGCGTTCGACCGGCGCTTCGCCGCTGGCAGAGCCGCCGGGCTTTCCTTTCCAGCTGACGATCGCTGACGCGGGCACCTTGCAGATACGTGACCGGATAAAGCTCGACAACGCAATCCGCCCCTGGCAGTTCACACCCGACGAGAAGGGCCTTTACGCGCAGCTGGCGAATCAACATGCAGTGGTGACCTACGATCTGGCAGCGCGGAAGGTGGTCAAACGCCTTGATCTCCCGGTGAAGCCTGGCGTCACGGTTGCCGATTGGGACTTTGACGCGCCGCACCACGGCCTTGCGCTGACACCCGACGGAAGGACGCTCTGTCTGGCCGGTCGCGCGTCAGACTACGCTGCTCTTGTGAGGGCCCCGGAGCTGACGCTGATCGCCACAATTCCGGTTGGCGACGCGCCGGGCTGGTCGGAGACGGCACAGAACGGCCGCGTGTGTCTTATCGCCAACACTCGTAGCGACGATCTATCTATCATCTCGATTTCGGATCGTGCTGAGATCGTCCGGCTGCCGATCGGCAACGGGCCCAAGCACATCACCGTAGCGCGAATACCGGCCTCGGTGATAGCTGCCTTCAAGGCGCGCCAGTGATCAAGCGCAAGGGGAAGGATGATATCCGACTCCGACCCTCAAATGTCTCGCGCTGTGATCTCTGTGCTCTGTGTGAGTTCTCTGGCTAGTGCCTGCGCGAAGTTGGCTAAGGCCGGTTCCTGTCTGAGTGGAAGCACCTCATTGCGAAGTCTCGTGCGATCCTCTGGGCCGCATTGTGATCGCCAGGAAACCAGAGCATTATCAAACCCGCCCGGCGTTCGAGTCGAGCGGGTTTCATGCTTACAAGCGCTTCAGAACGCTGCCAATAAGACGGGCGATACGGTGAGGCAGGGTTGGCTCAGACTCAGACCCTGCCCCTGACCCAGACCGATAATCGTTGTTGCCAACCGTCTTCCAGCTGTCAGGATTGAACCTTTGATGTGAGCCGCATTTCAGGCACACTCGATAGGTCTCTCCATGATCTGTAAATGGTCTTCCCAAGTCGACGTGCCAGCAACCGAAGATGCGACGTAAGGAATTCCGCAACGTTTCCTCCCCAAGTCTGCGACGCCTGGTTGGCATTCCAGTCGATACAAATCGCGTGGCCACACGCCGGAGTTCTATTGGTTTGCTCTTTTTTCGCGACCTATAGTCGTGATTCGAGGCTTCGCTATCAATCAAGTGGGGCAGGTGGGGAATCGAGATCCGGTGTCCTCGTCAAGACAACCAGCGTTCCAAGCATCCCCCGTTTTAGCTGGATTCGCAATGGCAAGTTGTTGATTTGACGTCGACTCGGTCCGACTGGCACTTTGGAAAGGTGTGATTATGGGAGAGCCGCATTTACCTTTTTCCACGGATGACGTATTGGAAACCGGGCTGATCGGCGGCCCCGAGAAACGCGAGATCACGATCGTCGACTACGACCGCGATTGGCCGAAGAAGTTCGAAACGCACGCAAAGATCATCGCTGACGCTCTTGGAGGCCGTGCACTAAGGATCGAGCACATCGGGTCGACGTCGGTCCGTGATCTGGCCGCCAAGCCAATCATCGACATCCTCGTCGTGGTTGCGGATTCGTCGGATGAGTCCAGTTATCTGCCTCAGCTGGAATCGTCAGGGCATGTCCTGAGGGTGCGGGAGCCGGATTGGAACGAGCATCGGATGCTCCGGACTCCGGAAAAGGACGTGCACGTACACGTCTACTCGGCCGGTTGCCCGGAGATTGAGCGAAACCGGTCCTTCCGCGACCGCCTGCGAGAAAGCGTCCCCGACAGATGCCGCTACGAGCAGACAAAGCGCGAACTGGCCTCGAATCTATCGCCCGACATGAACGCGTATGCGGACGCCAAGACAGAGGTCATCGAGAGCATTCTCGCCGCATCGGGGTAGAGCAGACAAAGCTCCCGATAGAAGCCTTTTGCATTCCACCCGCTACCCAATGATCGCGGCCGCTCCGAACTACTCCGCCGCCCCAGGCTGCTATTTGAGGAGCTTCCTTAACGGCTTTCCTTCAGCCTGCGGTAGGTTCAGGTTTAGCAAGACTGCGATTGATGGCGCGATATCTATCATACGTGCCAAAGGCATCTTCGCCCCGTTGCGCACACCCACCCCGGAAATAATCAGCGAGGCGCGCATCGCTGGATTGGTCGGCAGATACCCGTGCGTTCCCTGATACGTCTTTTCAGAATCGCGCACCTCCGGACCCGTCACCCTGTCATCTGACGAAAAACCCGGCGCGGCTTCGAGCATCAACGCCGCCTGCGGAATCGCTTTTATCCTCTGAAGTTCTTTCCGAGAGACGACCTGTTTGATCGGACTACCCGCCTGTCTCGCCCATCCGGAAAAGATGACATTGACTCTGGCCTCAGTCTCTTTGTCATTTGCATCCTTGAGAACAATTGCGCATGAACCACCTGCGGGCCAGGCCGCGGCCCTCCACGCTGTAGCCTTTCCGCCCTCAACCGTAATCAACCCTTCCCTCGCCAGGATGACGTTGGGGGAGAACATCTTGTCAATGCTGGCGAAGCCGTGATCCGAAACGATGAAGAACGTGGTCCTGTCGAAGATGCCCGCCTGGCGCGTCGCCTCGACAATGCGGCCGACATAGGCGTCCTCGCGTTCGGCGGTTTCGATCGCTGGCTTGGTCCGCGGGCCCTCGCGATGATGTATGCCGTCCAATTCGATCAGATGAATGAGTAGCAGGTTCGGCCGGTGCGCCTTAATAATATATTCGCTGACCGTTGTCAGACGTTCGTCGACACTACTGTCCGACTTTCCGTCCGGGCCGAATGCCTTTTCCAGGAGGCCGGGGGTGGAGTATTGCGCGATACGATCCCGCGTTTTTGATGGAGTCAGCGGATCGGTGATTTCCGGCATGTTGTAGTCAATGTCGGCCCCGACCGTCACCGGCCATCCCACAGCGGCGGTTTTCAATCCTGCCTTCTTCGCGGCCGTCCACAGCGTTTCTGTCTTGATGGCGTTGGCATACCAGTACCAGGCCTTCGTTTGCGTGTCGGTAGGGGCTTCGAAAATACGATTCTGGATGATGCCGTGGACCGCTGGGCGTAATCCTGTCACCATCGTCGTGTGCTGCGGATAGGTCACGGTAGGGTAAACACCTTCCATCCCCTCCGCATAGGCGCCGGCATTCTTCAATCCTATGAGGGTCGGCACTCGCAGCCCCAATTTGTCGGGTGCGGTGTAGTAGTCGGGAGGCATTCCATCAATCGAAATGACGATCACGTGAGCAGGATGCGCAACCTGAGCGTTTGTAGTCGCGCTTTGCGCCGGTCCATACGTGAGTAATGCTCCTGAAACAAGAATCAGTGCAAATACTGCTGTTCCGCTTGAACGAAGTAACTTCGCCATCCGCAGGTCTCCTGTCTGTTCGATGAGGTTGAATTGATTCGGAATCAAGATTGGCAGGATGTGACGGCATGCCGACCTTGTAAAGCTACAGACACTCGGGGCGCCCTCGATCGAAAAAGAACGATTTGATCGTCGTCGGGCGGCGCGGCCAATTCCCGATTCGCGGTCTCCTGCAGGTTGCCCATATCAAATTTCTTCATCTTCAGGCGTCTGTGGTATTCCGTTGTCTCTCTTATTTTTCGTAACAGAGTATGCGATCCTTTGTCAACGATTCGCGGTCTGGGTTCTAATACGCTGCAATCGCACAAATTCACTCTTAAGGCAGACAATCCGAGGGCATCAACCATGATCGAGAGAAGAGACGTTCTCAAAGGCGCGAGCGCCGCGCTGACAACATCCATCTTTACTGGGCGCGTCAAAGGCGCCAATGATCGCGTCGCCGTCGGTTTCATAGGTCTTGGCGCGATGGGATCGGGCAATCTCGGCCACGCGATCAAGCTCGCCGACGTCGTCGAACCTGTTGCCGTCTGCGACGTCTATCAACCGACGCTCGAGAAAGCCGTAGGCACCGCCGCGAAAGCAGGCAAAACCGTGAAAGCCGTCAAGGACTTCCGCGAGGTTCTGGCGGATAAATCGATCGACGCCGTCTGCATCTCGACGCCCGATCACTGGCACGCCTATATGACAGTCGAGGCCTGCAAACAGGGCAAAGATGTCTTCGTTGAGAAACCCTCATCGGTCTATGTCGAGGAGGCGCAGAAGATGGTGCAGGCGGCGCGCAAATACAATCGCGTCGTCCAGGCCGGCACCATGCAGCGCTCCGGGGGCTATTTCAAAAAGGCTGCCGAGATCATTCAAAGTGGGGTGCTGGGTGAGATCACATTCTGTCACACGTGGCAGACGAGCGCCGTCAAGAAGGAGGGTTGGGGCAGACCCGCCGACGGGCCGGTTCCCGCCGGGCTCGATTGGGACATGTGGCTCGGGCCGGCGCCGAAAGTCCCTTTCAATCTAAACCGCTGGGGTGTCGGCGTAACGACGTTCCCAACCTTCCGGTATTTCTGGGATTACGCCGGCGGGGCGATGACCGATTGGGGCGTTCATCTGATTGATCCCGTCCACCAGTGTTTCGGCGAGCCGATGCCGACCTCGATTTCGGCGATGGGCGGCAAGCTGTACGTAGATGACAATTCCGAAACGCCCGACACGATGATGGCAACGTTTCACTACCCCAAGTTCCTCCTGACCTACGAAAGCCGGACGGCCAACCCGATGCCGATGTTCGGGTACGGCGCCGCGACCTCGATTCACGGTACCGAAGGGACACTGATCGTCAGGCGCGGCGGCTGTTATGTGATCCCGAACGAAAAGTCGAAGATCACCGAGCAGAAGTTTGAGAGGGACAGGGAAATGAACGAAATGAACGTCCCACACTGGAAGAACTTCATCGACTGTGTGAAAACGCGCGCCCGACCAACGAGCGATATCGAAACCTGCGTTCGCTCATCGACGACCTGTCTCCTGGCCAATCTCTCAATGCGACACAAAACCTGGCTGGACTGGGACGAGAAAACCTGGACCGTCAAACAGAACCACATCAAACCTTTTCTCAAGGCGAAGTATCGCTCACCGTGGAAGCTGGAGGTTTGAGTTCGGGGAATCGGCTGGGTGGTGCGCTGGAGTTTGACCTTTTCCGCCTCGCTCGATCTTGGAGTGCGCGCGGCTTGCCGCCGCTTTTCTTCGCTGCACCTTGGTGCAGCGGCTTGCACCACGAACTGCTGCATCTGCACCGCATCGTGAAGCGGAGAATGTCCACCTCCGAATGTCGCGTTCGGCCACCAAGCGTGACGATCACTGGCGAGCCACTAGAATCCCGGAAGTGTCATCATTTCCACCGATCCACGCTTCCCGCTACTGCTGCACCTTTGGCAGTTCCTTACGCGGCAGCCTCTCATCCCGCATCGCGCTGTGATAAACGAAGCTCGCGACGATCACCGCAGCCTGTTTCAAATCGTCCGGAAGTATCGATTCATAGACGTCCAGATTCGTATGATGAGTTCGACTCTCGTAGTCGATTGGGTCCTGGATGAACTGGAAACCTGGCAATCCGACATGATCGTAGTCCAGATGATCCGTCCCTCCTACGCTCTGTATGACGAGAGCTGTTGCTCCGAGATAACGAAACGGCTGCAGCCAGCTCTCAAATATCGGACGCACCGCTTCATTACCCTGAAGGTAGACGCCACGGATCCGGCCCGTCCCGTTGTCGAGATTGAAGTACGCCGCCAGCTTCGCATGGTCCGGTTTGAGTTGCATCGTCGCCGGGTCGCCAAAGTGGTTCTTGACGTATGTTGACGAACCAAGATGGCCGCCTTCTTCGCCGTCCCAGAGCGCCAATCGAATCGTCCTTCGCGGTCTGACACCGATCACCTTGAGAATACGCAGCGCTTCCATCATAACGGCGCTTCCCGCCGCGTTATCGGTTGCTCCGGTTCCCGAGTGCCACGAATCGAAGTGACCCCCAAGCATGACAATTTCATCCTTCAGTCTCGGATCAACACCGGGGAGTTCAGCGACTACATTGTAGCCAGGGCCCGCATCATTGATCGTCACCTGAAGGTTGATCTCGACCTTGACTGGCATACCCTTCTCAGTGAGGCGGTAGATCCGGCCATAATGCTCGCGCGCAAGCACAAAGGACGGGACCGCCAACTCGGGCACCGGCAACTTAAAGGCCGCCGAGTTGAGATCGAATCCACCTGCGTCCGTTACTGTAAGGTTGGCCGAGTCGAGCGGGCTTGGTCGCAAAAATGCTGTGACACCTTCGTCAACGAAAAACTTGCTCATCGTCGCGCGTCGAGCCAGTCCTTCCCGGCGTGCCTTCTCCGATTCAACGTAGTTTGGCCCATCGTAGTCCGCGAGTATCTTCTCCGCCGGATCGATTGCCTGTGAGGCGCGCTGAAGCTCTTCATCGCTGAATCGTCTCGCGTAGGGTGCGAAATGCGTCGATGGCTTGGCGCTGGGCTTTCCTACCAGGATGATGGCTCCACGCAGTTTCCCGCGATACTTCGTCAGATCGTCCGGAGAGTTGATCTCGAGAATGACTGGACTCCCCGCAAGCGAACCTCGAGTCGAAGGACTCCACGCCATTGGGTAGGCAATGACATGCAGATACTGCGGCTCGGTCATTTCGACGCTGAAGCGGTTGATCGTCCAGCCACGGCCGGTGTAGCCTCCGGGCTCGAGTTGGGCGTTGCTCAACCCCCAGCCTGCCATCGTTTTGACGGCCCACTCGGCCGCTGCCTTGTAGTTCGGTGACCCGCGCAGTCTCGGTCCGTGTACATCCGTGAGATAGAAGATGGTTTCCATCAGTTGTGAATGCTGGAAACCCTCGGTCTTGATCCGCGCGATGACCGCCGTGTCTACCGGTTCCTGAGCTCGCACGGGAATGGCCAAGGTCAGCGCGAAAAGTAAGATTCTCGAAATCACTTTCCTCATCTATTGCCCCGCATCTGCTTGTCGAGTTTTCATTCCATCAGTGAACTAGAGGATCGGGCCTCGGGCGCCGACGAGTGATTGCGACGTAGTGGGCGGTCTTCACGCCAGCCATCAATCCTCCGTCGACTCCGACAGCCACGTCTCCGCCTTGATCCACATAACATTTCGATATCCATGCATCCAGTGGGCCGCCAGTGGGCATCAGCGCCGCCTGGGCAAGCGCCCTCCGATTGAGCTTTCAATTCGGCCCCGCCACACCAAGGTCTCGACATATCTTCCGAGCAAGGACTTCGTTTATCTCGCGATGGCGTGGAATTGCCGACCGTCGATTCTGCGATGGGTTGTGCCACCATGAATGCCGAGCGCCCTCTCGCAACAGTTCGCAGCCGAGTGCTTCGAGGTGTCGAATCAAATCGCGCCGCTTCATACGGCGATCTCTAACTCCTCGAAACCGTCGCCGGCTGCACCGAGAGCTTCTGAACGATTCAGCTCGAGTGCTTCTCGCAGCGTCACCCGCAGGGATTCGATGAGATCGGCGCGCGTTCGCTCCTGACAATTGACACCGGCCACTTCTTCTACCCATCCGATCCACCAGCCGGCATCCTGCTTGACGATGGCAGTATAGATTGTCTTCATACTGGGAATTGTAGCCGGGATGGCGATGATATCAAGTAGTTGCTAAGAAGGGCTGATTGCATCGGTAGTTCGCCGAAAGGGCGGTGGGGTACCCCTCGAGGGCGTCTTCCAATTCCGGTCCGGGCAGGGACCGCTTGCATCCATCCACAAGTCAAAGCCAGAGAAATCATCGTGAGCATCTTCAGGATCATTATGTTTATCCCGGTAGTTGACTTAGAGGAGTCGTGCGAGTCCCTGGTGGTTCTTTCACGACGGCCATTTCGGCGAGGATAGCGTAAACATAAAGCACGGGCAACAGAGGACGAAGGACTATAGCAACACAATAATGTCGTCCCGGGGAGGATATCGAAACTGACGACTGGTTTGTTTGATGGATGAGGCTGTCGATCTATTCACTGCGTAACGCTACGTTAGGATCTCGGACATCGCCTTTTTCAAGCGGCCGCACTCCAAGGCGCTTTCTCACCTACCCGCCGCAGCTGGACCCTTCCGCATATCTTCTCCAAGGGGACTGCAGGTAGAGTTGTTGCAGCACTTGATGCGAAGGTCGCCGCTAGTGGTGGAATTCATTGGGCATCCGCTATTGTGGCTTGGCCCTCACGCCATACAATGCTGAGCATGAGCAAACACATTCTCCTTGGTTCCCCGATTGATGAGCTTCTCGACAACCTCTACTCCCGAAGCACTGGTGAGACAGATGATCTCGTGGCGTACTTTTCGAGGCGCTTTCAGGAAGGCTCACTCCGGTCGTACGAATTCGATGAGGACGCGCATCGTTTTCTGAGCGACAAGCTCGTCGCACTCGATCGCGAGAAGGCTGAGTTTTGTTATCAGATCTGCCGGGCTCTTCGCGCAAAACGGGTGGTTGAAGCCGGCACCTCGTTCGGCGTGTCGACCCTGTTCCTTGCCGCAGCCGTGCGCGAGAATACGCGTGCCGACGATCAACCTGGCGTTGTCATCGCCACCGAACACGAAACGAGCAAGGCCAAATCCGCGAGGGCAACATTCACAACCGCCGGACTCCTGGAGTATGTCGATCTTCGTGAGGGCGATCTACGGCAGACGCTCCTTGACGTCGCAGGTCCGATTGATTTTATGCTGCTTGATATTTGGACGCCGATGGCTCTCCCCGCACTGGAGTTGGTCGCGCCGCTGCTGCGCGCGGGCGCTGTCATCATTGCCGATAACACCGAACAATTCCGCGATGCCTATAGCGATTACTTTGCTTTCGTCAACGACCCGGCGAATAAGCTATGCACGATGACCCTGCCATTC
>JBDTUW010000088.1:0-9875 GCA_040007555.1 Acidobacteriota bacterium
GCTTCGCTTGGAGTTTTCCAATGAAATCACTATAATCCACTTCCGCGGTGGCGTAACTATATGTAAAACCAGTAGCTTTTTAGCGAGTCCGCTGTGGCCTAACACAGGACGCGAGCACCTCTCCAAATTCAATCACGCCAGCGGTTTGACAGTTAGTGAAATAATGTGCTAATTCATGTCATTGATTAGATGATGGGTATTTGAGCTGGGTGATTGCGACGATAGTTATTCGGTAGTTGTGAGTTTGGGTTGACGCGCACAAATCGATAGGGGTCGATCGGGGTGAGGTTTGTAGAGTGGCAGACGCTTTGGGAGAAGTGACGTGGTGAGTCCGGCGATCGTAATTCTGGCTTCGGGAAGCAGCATCCTCAGTATTGATGGATCGTTTCTCTTTATCTTCGTCCTTATCATTTGTCTGATCTTTGTTCTCAACCGAACTCTCTTTCGCCCGATCACAAAAATCCTCGAGGATCGGGATCGGCTCGGTGTCGGTCGCAGCCTCGAAGCCCAGCGGATGCTCAAACAGAGTGAAGAGCGAACTCGAGATTATGAGGCCCGGATTAGGGCCGCGCGCAGTGCCGCCTACAAGCAGGTGGAGGCTCGCCGGCGCGAGCTTAAAGCACAGCGCCAGGAATTGATGGCACAGGCCAAGAGACAAGCCGAAGTACAGATCGCAGCCGCGCGTCAGCAGATTGCCGACCAGGCCGCGATAGCTCGCGCGACCCTTGAAGGCGATGCGCGCGAAATGGCGGCCGGCATCTCTGCTCAGCTTCTCAGAAGACCAGTTGTACCCGGAGGGGTCGGCGCTTAATGATCGATCCAGCAAATTTGATCACTCCCGCGATTGCACACCCTGCATTGGTCCTCCTTTCGGAGGGTCTTCATCCCGCAATTCCTAAAGCCGTTAATCTCCTTATCTTTGGGCTCGTACTTTATTATCTCTTACGCAAATCGACCCGCGACTTTTTTGTTAATCGCCTGCGCGAAGTCCGTGCCACTCTCGATCGTGCTGCGAAGGACAGGGAAGATGCGACACGAAGGCTCGCCGAAATCGACTCGCGTCTCTCGCGGCTTGATACTGAACTAGCTGAGATCAAGGCCCAGGCTGAGATCGAGGTCAGGGCTGAGCAGACCCGGCTTGAAGCAGATGCCCGCGCAGATGCCGAAAGACTTCGCTCGGTGGCTCAGCGCGAAATCGAGTCCGCGAAACAGACGGCGCTTGCCGAGCTGCGGCAGTTCACTGCGGAAAAATCCGTCGATCTGGCCGAACAGATCATCCGCCGCGAGCTGACCACAGAAGACGACCGGAAGCTGGTCGAGGCCGGTGCACAGTTTCAAGAGCAGGGGCCAGGTATTTGAGATCAGCCAGGGACTTGAGATCAAGATACGCGCCGACAATCTTTGCGAGTCTCATCCTGCGTTTCACATTAAGACGAAGTTGATCACTGTATGGGTTTACAAACTATAGCCAGCCGATACGCTCGCGCTCTTGCTGACGTGACGATCGAGCGGAAGGAAAGCAACCAGGTACTTGGGGAGCTGGAACGTTTTTCTGCGACGCTCAATGCGAATCCGGATGTCGTCGAGTTCTTCGAGAGCCCGGTGGTTCCCGTCGAACGCAAGAGGGAAGTGTTGCTGGCGCTTGTCAAGGATGCCGCGCTGACACCGACGACTCGGAACTTCCTGCAACTTCTCCTCGAGAATTATCGATTGCATCGGCTCGAAGCCATGCTTCGCGGCTTCGAAAGGGAGCTGGACCGCCGCTCTGGAATAGTTTCGGCAGAGGTCACCACGGCCCGCCCAATCGACAAATCGGAGCAGGATCACCTTCGCGATCGGCTTCGCGCGGCGACTGGTCAGGATGTGCGGTTGAAGTTTGGGGTCGATCCAGCAGTCATTGGCGGTCTCGTGACAAAGATTGGAAGTACAGTTTATGACGGCTCGATCAGGAGTCAGTTGTTGCAGATCAAACAACAGTTGGCACGAGCGAAATAGTGCGAAGCCATGGAAGACTCGCAGCTTCGCGTGAGTCTCACTTGAGCGCGGAATCAAAAGGAAAACGGTAGTTTCTGGAGCGAATATGGCAGATGAGATCAAAGCAGATGAGATAAGTAATATCATCAAGCAGCAGATTGCGAATTTCAGCACCGGCGTCACCGTCAGCGAAACGGGTACGGTGTTGACCGTTGGTGATGGAATCGCCGAAGTCTATGGTCTCGAGAAGGTCATGGCCAACGAGCTCCTCGATTTTGGCAAAGGCGCATTTGGACTCGCACTCAACCTCGAGGAGGACCGCGTCGGCGTTGTCCTTCTCGGCGATTATCTCGGCATCCAGCAGGGCGACACCGTCAAACGAACAAAACGCATCATTGAGGTTCCTGTTGGCGACGCCATGATTGGGCGGGTCGTTAATGCCCTCGGCGAGCCACTCGATGGTAAGGGACCGATTCTCACCGAAGGCTCGAACCCAATCGAGCGCATCGCTCCGGGTATCGCCGATCGTCAGCCGGTGAAGGAACCGCTGCAGACGGGTCTCAAGGCAATCGATTCGATGGTGCCTATCGGACGCGGTCAGCGCGAATTGATCATTGGCGATCGTCAGACCGGCAAGACCGCGGTCGCGATCGATACGATCATCAACCAGCGCGGACAGGACGTCATCTGCATCTACGTTGCGATCGGCCAGAAGGCCTCAACGGTGGCGAATGTTCAGGCGACGCTCGAGAAATTCCATGCGATGGACTATACCGTCATCGTCTCCGCCTCGGCCGCAGAGCCGGCGGCGATGCAATACATCGCTCCGTATGCCGGTTGCGCGATCGGCGAGTATTTCATGGATAAGGGCAAGGCGGTGCTTTGCATTTACGATGACCTTTCCAAGCATGCGGTCGCGTATCGTGAGATGAGCCTGCTGTTGCGGCGGCCTCCGGGGCGCGAGGCCTACCCTGGCGACGTCTTTTATCTTCATTCTCGTCTGCTTGAGCGGGCATCGAAATACAGCGATGCGAAGGGTGGCGGTTCGCTGACAGCATTACCTATCATCGAGACGCAGGCGGGTGATATTTCGGCTTACATTCCGACGAACGTCATTTCGATTACCGACGGACAGATCTTCCTTGAATCCGACCTGTTCAACGCCGGGACACGCCCTGCGATCAACGTCGGCAACTCGGTGAGCCGCGTCGGAGGCAATGCTCAGATCAAGGCGATGAAGCAAGTGGCGGGTACGCTTCGCCTGGACCTGGCCCAGTATCGAGCGTTGGCCGCGTTTGCGATGTTTGCATCGGACCTCGACCAGGCGTCTCAGCGGCAGCTATCGCGCGGCCAGCGTCTGACCGAGATTCTCAATCAGGATCAGTTCGTCCCGCTGTCGGTCGAGCAGCAGGTGGTCTCGATCTGGGCCGCGTCAAATGGCTTTGTCGATGATCTCCCTGTGAGCGAGGTCCGCGGATTCGAAAGCGCGTTGCTCAATTACATGAACAGCAGCCAGAGCGATCTGCTCAAGGCGGTGCGCGAGAAGAAGACTCTTGATAGTGATACGACCAAACAATTGCAGGCCGCGGTGAAGGAGTTCAAGGAACGCTTCGTCGCTCAGGCAAATGGCGCTGCGGCGTAGGATATGCCAAATCTTAAGGATCTGAGGCGCCGCGTCAAGGCGGTGCAAAGCACACGACAAATCACGAAGGCCATGAAAATGGTCTCGTCGGCAAAGTTGCGCCGCGCGAAGGATCGCGTTGTTGCGGCGCGTCCATATGCCGACAAGATGACGAAGATCTTTGCCGATCTGAACCTTCGTGCACCTGAGTATCGGCACTCGCTTCTGGCGGTGCCCGCAGTCGAGGGTGAAACCCCGGGACGTGAACGGCTGCTCCTCCTTCTGATCACAGGTGACAAGGGACTGTGCGGGGGCTTCAACACGAACCTCATCAAAGCGGCACGTGACTTCCTCCGTCAACACGAGAAGGACGAGGTTGAACTGGCTATTGTCGGTCGGAAGGGAACGGATTTCTTCCGGCGCCGGCCGGTAACGATCAAACGGCAATACCTCAACATCACCGCGAGTGGACTGGTTAACACGGCGGATGCGAAACGAATTGCGGAGGAAGTAACCGCGGACTTCGTCTCCACCGAGAACAAGTTCGATCGGGTGTTTCTGCTCTATAGCGTCTTCAAGTCGGCATTATCCAGTATTCCGACCACCTCTCAGCTTCTTCCTGTCGGTCGCTCGGGTGGGGAGGAGACAGCCGCGTCGGAAGCCCTCGTCGACTATGTCTATGAACAGCCGCCGGACCAGGTATTCAGCACTCTCTTACCAAACCTGATTTTCACTCGGGTTTATCGCGCGTTGCTTGAGTCGGTCGCTTCTGAGACTGGCGCACGCATGACTGCGATGGAGGCGGCCACCAAGAACGCGGACGACGTGATCTCCAAACTGACACTCACAATGAACCGGGTGCGGCAAGCAGCGATTACTCGCGAAATCATCGAGGTGGTTAGCGGAGCCGAAGCGCTCTAAGGATCAATACTCTAAGGAGCGTCGCTCTGATCCCTTGGATCGCGGAT
The DNA here is from genome assembly GCA_040007555.1 of Acidobacteriota bacterium. Lineage (GTDB taxonomy): Bacteria > Acidobacteriota > Blastocatellia > RBC074 > RBC074 > JANNRD01. The sequence goes on from JBDTUW010000088.1 coordinate 4,564, forward strand.
CGGCGTGAAACAATTGTCTTTCTCGATAAGTGAACGGCTTGACCGGAACGATGCCGCTTGGGGAACATGAAGACTCACGCGAAGGCCGCGAAGGCCGCGAAAGTCGCGAAGGAAGGCAAGTAGTTGCCGGTAGCGCCTTCTCTTTATCCGTTCCTCTTCGCGTCTTTCTCGACCTTCGCGTGAGTCTTCGTGTTCCCCAACCGGAGTGTTTCTAAGGCGCAATACTCAAAGGATCAATATCTGATCCTTTTGGATCATGGATCGAATAAAACGGCCGGATCAGGATGACAACGTGAAATCAGGCCGAACTCTCACAGGGTATTGGCTGCCGCCGGCTCTCTGGATGGGCTTCATCTTCTGGCTCTCAACCGATCAGTTCTCCGCCACCACTACGGGTTCAACGCTTGAGCGACTGCTTGAGCTGATTGGCGTTGCCCTCTCACCGGGAACTCTTATATGGGTTCATTTCGGCCTTCGCAAGCTTGCCCATCTGACCGGCTATGCAATCCTTGCGCTGCTGCTTTTTCGCGCACTCCGGTCGGGCAGTAAGCTTCGCTGGAATTTCAGGTGGGCCGTCGGGGCGTTTGTCATCCTCGGCGCCTACGCGCTTCTTGATGAGTACCACCAGTCATTCACTGCGCACAGAACAGGCTCCCTGATTGACAGCGTGATCGATATGGTTGGGGGTTTGGCTGCGTTGGCGGGAAGAAGACTCAGTTTGAATAGTCGGCGCGCTCAAGATTGAGCGACCTGACTGGCGATGTCACTATCCGTTGCCCATTGAAGCAAAGCTCGATGCGGAGACCAACTCCAAGCCACCCCATCTTGAGCATGCATCCGCCGAATGTAGAACCCGAGACGGTTGCTTCAACCGGTTCAGAAAAGTATCGGCCACCCTGGACGAGCGCCTTGCCGGTCTCGGGCTCAATAAGAAAAATGTAGTACTCGCTGTTGAGGGTTTTGACGCGAATGGTATCGAAGGGGGCGAGGAAACGTAGCGCCACGCCATCAGAAGCGCTCAACTCAGCGAAGCCATCCAGCGAGCAGTATCGCGGGATGGTATGTAGCTGGCTCTCTTTCATCCCACTTGGTCCCGGCCACTCAGTCCCGCTTGGCCCGTACTCATCGGCACCCGTCCCGCGGCGCCTCACCTTCCGCAATAAATCTTGTCTCTCAATGAGCTAAGTATCCCGCAGACGTTTGTGGGGGTCAAGTCTTCGGGAGACTGTCGCATGAGGAGTCGCTTAAGGACGTTCTACGAACTTCAGCGAGACGGAGTTCATGCAGTATCGAAGACCTGTCGGCCTGGGGCCATCATTAAATACGTGTCCAAGATGAGCCTCGCATCGGGCGCACTGAACCTCGACGCGTTCCATTCCGTGGGTACTATCTCTCTCTTCGTGAATGTTGGTCGTGTTGATCGGGGCCCAGAAACTCGGCCAGCCAGTTTTGGAATCAAACTTTGTATCCGAAGAGAACAGCTCCAGTCCGCAGTCGATGCAGACATACAGTCCCTTTTCATGCGAGTCGTGATAGGCGCCCGAGAACGGCCGCTCAGTACCTTTCTGACGCGTGACGTAAAACTGTTCAGACGTCAGAATCCGCCGCCATTCCTCGTCTGTCTTGACCACCTTCTCAATTGCGGGCTGCATCTTCGAATTCTCCTTCTTCTTTTGTGCTGTGACCACGACAATGCCGGGTGCAGAAGAGACCAGAGCGGTTCCCGCAAAGATCACAACTGTAAAGAGCACGAGCACAAGACTATCGCGATTCATATTTGTCATTCCTCCTCTACACTCACCTACTGCCTTGAGACAGTGTAACACCTCAGCGGCCCTCGTCACGAATGCCGCGTTGAGCAGTTGTGGGAGACGAGACAAGTGGGGGGCGAACTTATACAGCGATGCTCGCCTTTCCCGAATCCCCCGCGCGGCAGTTGGGGGATTCGGGCCCCGCATCAAAATCCTACGCCAGACTCTTGATCTTCAGTTCTGCGAGCTGTTGTGCGCTGACCTCACTCGGGCTATCGGTCATGAGGTCCGATGCATTCGAGGTCTTCGGAAACGCGACCACATCGCGGATCGAAGGTGCGCCCGCGAGGAGCATGACTATCCGGTCAAACCCCAGCGCGATCCCTCCGTGCGGCGGTGTTCCATAACTGAGCGCATCGAGGAAGAACCCGAACTTTTCTCGCGCCTCTCCGTCATCCAGACCAAGCGACCTAAACACCCGCGCCTGGATGTCCGAACGATGAATTCGGATTGAGCCCCCGCCGATCTCCGTGCCATTGAGCACGAGATCGTACGCCTTCGCGCGCACTGTTCCCGGGTTGTCTTCGAGCCGATCGAGGTCCTCTTCGACGGGCGATGTAAACGGATGATGCAGAGCGTACCAGCGCTTGTCGTCCTCGTGATACTCGAACATCGGAAAGTCAGTCACCCAAAGGACGTTGTTTTCTTTCCAGTTGATCAATCCTTCACGTCGCGCTACCTCGAGCCGAACCGCGCCAAGGCTGGTAAGAACCGTATCCCGCTTGCCACCAACAAGCAGCACCGCGTCCCCGGGCTGAGCGTTTGCGGCGCTCATGACTGCCTGGACACCATCGGCACCCAGCGCCTTGAGCATCGACGACTTCACTTCAGTCTCGCCTGCCTGAACCCATGCGAGGCCGCCTGCTCCGTAGCGCTTGGCGACGTCGACCAGATCGTCAAGTTGTTTGCGAGTGTATTTGGCTCCGCCACTGACGACGATGCCGCGCACTGCGCCGCCCTTGGCTACCGCATCGGCATAGAGCGCAAATGCCGAGCCCTCAAACGCTTTGTTGAGATTGACGAGCTCGAGGCCAAATCGAAGATCGGGTTTGTCGGAACCGTAACGCTCCATGGCGTCGGTGTAGCCCATGCGAAGAAACGGGCGAGCTGGTGCTTCGACGCCAGACAATTTGAAGTATTCGCAGATCAGCGGTTCGATGACATCGAAGACATCGTCGGGCTGAACAAAGCTCATCTCGACGTCGACTTGAGTGAATTCCGGCTGGCGGTCCGCGCGAAGATCTTCGTCCCGGAAGCAGCGGGCAATCTGAAAGTATCGCTCATAGCCCCCGATCATGAGCAGCTGTTTGAAAAGTTGCGGCGACTGCGGCAGGGCGAAGAATTTGCCCGGAGACGTACGCGACGGGACCAGATAGTCACGCGCGCCTTCAGGCGTCGACTTGGTCAGGATCGGCGTTTCGATCTCAAAAAATCCCTTGCCGTCGAGATACTGACGAGTGGCGAGCGCGAGACGATGTCTCAAGCGCAGGTTGTTTTGCATCTCCGCACGTCGCAGGTCGAGATAGCGGTACTTGAGACGGAGGTCCTCCGAAGCTTCGCAGTTGTCGATCTGAAATGGCGGTGTCTGAGCATCGTTGAGAATCTTTATTTCATCGGCCAGGACCTCGACTTCACCCGTTTCCATCGTGGTATTGACGGTTTCGGCGGTGCGGGCGACGCATTCACCGGTCACCGCGATGACAAACTCACCGCGCGCCTCCTTTGACCGCGCGTGCGCGACAGCGGAGACCTCGGCGTTGAACACGACCTGGGTCAAACCCGTACGGTCGCGAAGGTGAATAAAGATCAGTGGTCCGTGATCGCGACGCCGGTTGACCCAGCCAATCAGCGTCACGCGCTTGCCGACATCTGCTGCGCGCAATTCACCACAGTCGTGCGTTCGTTTTGTCTTCTCCAAATGATCGAGCATCGCAGTTAATTCTTTTCCTTCGTAGTTTGTCCCACGGTTTCCGCAGTCGCTGGCCTGATTGATTCAATGATCTCATTCAGGTCGAGTGACTGTTGTTCCCCGGTTGAAAGTTTCTTTAGTGCGTAGCGGTTCGTCGCTACCTCATTCTCTCCCACGATGAGTGCGTGGGAAGCGCCAGATTCACTGGCGAGTGCCATTGCCTTTTTCATCTTTCGCGGGGTGAAGTCCAGCGCCACCGCAAGACCGGCCGCGCGCAGTTCACGCGCAAGTTCGATCGAACGCTGAAGCGCCTCTTCGCCAAGATGAACGATGGAAATGTCAGGACTCTCGGCGGCGCGCGCCCGCGCAATTTCCGGTTGTGGCAATGAAAGCACCATGCGATCAAGCCCGAACGCGAAACCGAAACCCTTCATCGGAGGTCCACCCAGCGTCTCGGACAATCCGTCATAGCGCCCACCGCCAACGAGTGTGTTCTGAGCGCCCAGACTGCCGCCAGTGATCTCAAACGCAGTTCGCGAGTAGTAGTCCAGGCCGCGAACCATTCTCGGGTTGACTCGATAAGGAATACCCCGTGAATCGAGGTGTATTTTGAAGCGCTCAAAGTGCTCGCGTGATTCCTCATCAAGCGCATCGGCGATCGTTGGTAGTTGTGCGATCAGAGGCTGGCAGCTCTCGACCTTGCAATCGAAGACGCGGAGCGCATTTGTTTCGTAGCGTTGCTGGCAATCACCGCACAGCTCGTTGAGGACTGAAGCAATCGCGGTACGCAAGGTTTCGAGATAGGGGCCACGTAGTTTTGCGTCGCCGACCGAGTTGATGATCAACTCGGTGTCGGTGATCCCAAGCTCCGAGAGCATCCACGAAAGCATTTCGATGACTTCGGCTTCGATGAGTGGATCGTCGGTGGTGGCGAGAACCTCAGCGCCGATTTGAAAGAACTGGCGGAACCTGCCTGCCTGGGGCCGCTCGCGCCGGAACATGGGCCCGATGTAAAAGAGTTTTGTGAGCTCGCCGGCCGCCTTCTCTGCAAACATCTTGTGCTGGATATAGGCGCGTACCACGGAGGCGGTGGCCTCGGGTCTGAGCGTGATCGACTCGCCGTTGCGGTCGACGAATGTGTACATTTCCTTGTGAACGATGTCGGTGGCCTCGCCGACGCCGCGGGCGAAGAGGTCGGTCTTTTCGATCAGCGGGGTGCGAATCTCACGGAAATCGTAGCGGCGGAATGCCTCGCGCGCCGCATCCTCGACGCGGTGCCAGACCGGCGTCTCGGCGGGCATGATGTCTCTCGTTCCTCGCAACGTCTGGATCATAATGTGTTCAACTGCAGCCCCATGAGTCAAGCCGCAAATTGTAACACAAGTGATGCAAAGGAGTGGAGAGCGAGGGGAAGCTCACGCGAAGCCGCGAAAGACGCGAAGAGGGCAAAGGAAGGGGATTGGCTTTATCCTGGTCTACTGGCTTTCGCGTCTTCGCGGCGGTCTTTCCCTACCTGAGCTTCTGTAATCGTTCGGCAGCCTGCTGGAGAGTTTCATCACGCTTGCAGTAGCAAAAGCGAACCTGCTGCCTGC
>JBDTUW010000089.1:0-9840 GCA_040007555.1 Acidobacteriota bacterium
TCCCGGGATTGGCACCAAAGCGATAAACTCATATTTTCCGCTGGACACCACCCACAAAAAATTCGGAATCCCAAGAATATAGACAGCTTCTACAACGTCATGCAAACGCGCGTCGAACGTTGCAATCTCCGTTATCGGTTTCAGGTACGCCCTCGCCTCAGGGCTTTTCAGCATGCCTCGAAATGCTCACGGCTAAGCCACTGGGCATAGTAACCCGAACGCCATCGCCGCTCCTGTGAATGTTCGCCGAGACGAAACCGGGTAGGGGCTGCATTGTTTTCTCAGTCGCTCAACAAGCATATCAACCACCAGTTGCTGATTCTGAGGTAGCACCGTGAAGACGTTTATCAACGTGACTACCCTTGTTGTCCTTGGAGATGGTCGTCACCGATCACCTCTCATCGCATGCCGAACACGTTTCGGCCGGTTGTTCCAGCCACCGACCTAGGCCGACTGACCCTTGAAATACTGCACCGCGCGCGCATGCTGCTCTGCCGCTTCTCTCGTATCGAATGTACCAAGGTTGCGTCGCCTACCGGTTTTCGGATCCTGGCGGCGTGAGTAGAACCGATACTTTCCTGATTTCAATTTTCTGATCACGTAGACCTCCTCGTCGTTAAGCTGCAAGGAACCGATATGGCTCATAAGGCAAGTCACGGGCCAAAACCGGAGCAAACCGACGGCTGTGAACGTCCACTTTGCTTATTGAAGATAAGATGAGAATCACGGCCCGCTCCAGGCCACGTTCGCGACCCCGGACACGAGCGACAACATTCAGTACAGCGTGAAGGTTTGGATGGTTTGACGATCGTCAGATGCTGAAGCGGAATGGTATCTGATGGATTGGGCTGACCTTCGGATCGGCGATCCCATGCTCGATTGTTGCAATGTTGCTGGGCCCGTCGGCCGCGGATCTCCCGCCACTCGATGGCTTTGACAGAGTCGAACCGTATCTGACGAATGATGGAGAGCGCGAACGACTGGGCGTCTACGCGCGCGCTTCTCTGCTTGACTGGGCGATCGATAGTCTGTCGGATTACGTGGATGCGGGAATGGCGCCCGACCATGCAGGCAAAGTGCGGGCGGAGAAGCAGCGGATTCACTGTCAAGCCCTGGATCTCTACACAACCCTCTATCTAAAATAGATCGTCGAAAGCGACAATCGCGATTGTTCGAACTCGCGACAGAGGCTGTCCGCTGGCAATAATGATTAGCCAGCAGGCTAATTGTGCTTGACAATATTAGCCTCTGTGCTAAATATATAAGTCATGGCGAGAGCGGGCGACAGGCGGGAGCCGAAGGCACGGATGGATGCATATGAGGCAGTATTCACTGCACTCGCACATCGGGCCCGCCGGCGGATACTGCTCACGATAAATTTCGAGGGCGGATCGATGACGGCCGGTGAGATTGCTGATATGTTTGAGCATACTTGGCCTACTACGACTCGACATATCCAGGTGCTCGAGTCCGCCGGGTTGCTCCGTCACGACCGCAAGGGGCGCAATCGCGTCTATCACATCGACCGACGCCGGCTCGAACTCGTGCGCGATTGGCTCGCCTGGTTTACCAAAGACCCGGAATTGAAATCGATGGAGGAATGACGATGGCAGAGAAGAAACAAGAGACAACCAAAGAGCAGTCAACGGCAAAGAAGGGAGGCGACTTGAAGGATTCCGACAAGGAGTTTGACAAGGATATACCCAGCCTCTTTCGCATCAATGTCGAGGTCGGAAATCTCGACCAGGCTGCGGACTTCTATGGCAAATTATTCGGGCTCGAGGGACGACGCCAGGCAGGATCACGTTGCTATTTCACCTGCGGCCCGGTGACATTGCAGGTCGTAGACGTGTCATCGGCAGGAGAGCCACACCCAGCGGCGAAGGCCTTATATTTCACCGTCACGGATCTAGACGCAATCTTCGAACGAGCGAAAGCCCTCAATTGCCTCTCCGCCGGTGATGTTCACGGCGTCGCCGGTGGAGGTATCAGCGTCCGGCCGTGGGGTGAGCGTTCCTTTTACGCGGAAGATGCATGGCACAACCCGTTGTGTTTCGTCGAAGCCGGAACCATCTATCCGGGCTGATGCGCAACGCCCTTTACCGGAAGGCCACGCGAAAGGCGGAGCCGGAGCGGTTATGTCCATCGCTCCGGTCGCCCGCCATACGTGGCAAGTCCGCTTTATTGTCTGGTGGATGGCTACTTGAGAATCGTCGTCAGTTCCTTGCCCGCGATTCCTTCCATCTTCAATCCAAGCAGCAAGGCAATGGTCGGCGCCAGATCAACGTTATTGATAACCCCCAGGCGTTGCCCACCACGGATTCCGTTGCCCCACGCGATAAAGATCGCATCCATCTCGGGATCGGTATTGAGGTAGCCGTGATTTCCAGGGTTTGATCCGTCCACAATATCTACGACCGGAGCCCCGGTGCTGGCGCCGGAAAAACTGTAGCCATCTTTCGCAACCAGAACCAAATCCGCCATTTGATTGTTTTCCGTGGGCGTGGGCATTCCCAGGCCATGGAAATCCGCTGGTTCGACGACACGCGCCACGCCTTCCAGTGCGAGGAATGCATTCTTCATCTGTGGAGCGAGCCGCGCACGGTTCTCGGGGTTGATGACATAGGCCATTGCGGTGCCGCCCTCTGGAACGACATATGCATCACAGGTCAAGTCCGCGCGGTCTCCTCTCAACAAACCCAGCTCACGTAGCACGGCGTTTGCGCGAATCGTGCGCTTCGCCGTTTTGAATCCGTGATCGGAAACGATCAGGATTGTAGAGCGCTCCAACAGCGCCGCCGATTTCAATGCGTCCAGAACCTGCTGGACGCAGGAATCAATATAGGCCTGCGCGGTATAACCCGCCGGGCTCTTCGGTCCATATCGATGATGCACGGAGTCCAGATTCAGCAAGTGAAAGAGGAGCAGGTTGGGTTTGTGCTTCTTCAGGATGTGAATCGCCGCCCTGGTCCATACCTGGTCGCGCCAGACGGAGTTGTTCTTACTAAAGTTCTCGACCTCACTTGCCGTAATGAGTCCATCTGCGACCATTTCTTTTTCGATTGCGCCCTGCGGATTCGGACGTTCGCCAAACTCCCAGGTGATCGTGCCGGGTGCTTGAATCGCCACCCAGTCCACCTGCGCAGTGGTCAGACCCGCCTTGTACGCCAGATCGTAAACAGTCGGAACACGCACCATCTGAGCTTTATCGCGCCACGGCTCCACTTTGGGTGGCTGGTTGAGATCCGCGCGCTCGAGGATGCCGTTATAGAGAACACCGTGCTTCTCTGGTTGTACTCCCGTAACCATGCTGGTGTGATTCGGCCATGTCACCGCCGGGTTCGATATCTTCATCCGTTCGGCCATCGCCCCTTCCCGCGCTAATCGCCGCAGCGTGGGTGTTGGCAAGGTAGGGTCCTCGAATGTCCATGCAGGGAAGCCATCGAGGCTAATCACCACCACGATACGTTCCTTTGCCGGCACCGGCCTCACCGAACGCTGGCGCTGAAAGTAGGCAGAAGAGCCTGACGTTGAAACAAACAGAATGGACAACACGAGTAGGACGACGCGACGCATGGATGGTCCTCGCTTGGATTTTCGAAATCGTTGAGAATGGGGCCCTTGTCCCCACGAGCTACCCACCATTCTTTCTGAATGTGCGCGAAACCTCAACGATGAGTGAGCGTCGGAATGGATGCGGCAATGCGCCAGACACTCTCCGGTGGGATTAATTCTGCGACGTGTTGAGGATGTCTCTTTCAATCTCTTGCCTGAGCAATAGCTTCGCCACTTTACCTGACCCAGCCACCGATACACAAAAATGCAGCGGATCATATAGATATACTAGATATACTCATAAAGACGAGAGTGGCAATGAGTAGACCTTTCACGGCGTCAATCACAGGTTCTCGACCCGCTGCGAATCATCCATACCTTTGAATTTGGCGGCCTGCCGGAACGCGGACATGTCACATTCTCGAAACGCTCAAATTCGAAGCGCTTCCCGGCGATAGAACAAGGCTCGTCGGGCAGTCGGTCTTTACAGTCCGTCGCCGACTGAGAATGGATGCTCCAGACCGGCATGGAAAGCGGCGTCAACGAGGGGTATGACCGGCTTGATGAGCTCCTCGCTGGAACATCGTAAACAGGGAATTCAAACGCAGAGTCGCCGGGAAGAAAGAGGCACGGAGGTGCATCCCCTCCCTGCATTGAATCTTCCGAATGCCCCTAGATCCCCGCGATTCGGCAATGTGGTGAGATTTGATAGACGATTCAGCGCGCGCCCGTAATAAGTGTCTGACCTGCTGAGCTCGAGGAGGCCCAGAGAAAGAGGGAGATGTCGAAACCGAAAAGGTGGTTCGCCGAGGACGCCGCAGAGCCGCACTCCCCCTTGTGGTGGCTGCGGTGGGTGCCGGCATTCCTTCTCATCGGCCTCATCCTCCAACTCGTCTACGTCGTTGGGCGGGTCGCGCTCGTTCCTGTCCTGGCATCCTTTGCCATGGCCTATCTCCTCAACCCACTGGTCGCGGCACTGGAAAAGCGGGGCCTATCGCCCTCAATCGCGACAGGAAGCGCGCTGGCCATTGCGACGATTGCACTAATCGCGGTTCTAACGTTTGTGATTCCCGGTCTTTTAGAGCAGGGGGCGACTGTCGGTCAAAAAATCCTGCTGGAATTCACGCCAGAGAAGGCTGTCCGACAGCGTGCAATCCTGCGCCGCTACTCGCCCGTCCTGGACCGAATGATAGGGGAGCGGGTGGAGGGTGTGCTGCGCAATCCAGCGGATGCGATCGGTTCACCCGCCCTCTGGGCGGTCGGTGGCTTGTCAGGATTCTTTGCTACCGCGGTAGCCTCTCTTGATCTACTGCTCGTTCCCTTTTTTGTCTTCTATCTTCTAAATGATTTCGGCAGATGGCGGAAGGACATTGAAGATCTGATTCCGCCGCGTTTTCGCGATCCGTTTTCGCGGTTGTTTGATGAGGTTGGGCGAATTCTGGAGACGTACGTCCGAGCGCAATTGATGATTGCGCTCTGGATGGTGGTCTTCTATGCAGTAGGCTTCGCGGCGCTTGGAGTTCCCGCGTGGGCCGGAATCGCCTTGCTGGCAGGGCTGCTCAACATCGTCCCATACGTCGGAACGATCCTGGGATTAGTCCTGGCCGTGGCCTCGACCCTTGGTGATGGAGGCGGTATCTGGCGCATCGCGGGGGTGGTCGGTGTCTTTGCGGCGGTGCAAACAGTGGAGGGCTACGTCCTCACACCGCGGATTGTTGGGAAGCGGCTTCGACTGCATCCCATGGCCGTCTTCCTGGGGCTGTTGATTGGCGGCAAGCTCTTCGGTCTGCTGGGCATTGTCCTGGCCGTGCCGACGCTCGCCGTCTCCAAAGTGTTTCTTATGTTCTGTCGCGAACTCTACAAAGGCTCCTACTTCTATCACGCCGGGGATATCGCCGACAACGAGGCACCGAGCGAGGTATTGGAAGAGCGTCTCTCCGAAGCGGTCGATTCCGTATTGAACGAACCGCCGGTTGACCTCGTAAACGATGAGGTCGCGTTAGTGGATGCGCCGGGGATAGAGTCACCGTTGCGACGAATTGTCTGAATCAACGCCGAACATACGTACCATCCTCCGTTTTGAACGCGAACAGTATAGTTCTCCTCCTTCCCTGATTCGGGCCTTTCGCTCCCGCCTTCTCAACACCATTGAAGCAATCGAGGACCAAGCGGCTGCGGCATACGACTTGCAAATAAGAGACGACGGCATCTGGCAGGGTTTGAATGAGTTCATCCGGCGGTTCGAATCAGAGGATGTGGATGCTCTGAATCCTCTGCACCAGTGGATCATTACTAAATAAGGAGATCAATCATGGCTGATGTAAGTAAGAAGCGTGAAAGTGTGACGGGGACCGACCGGTCGTGGGTGACCGGCACCTTTAGAGATCGTGAAAGCGCCGAGCGGGCGTACGGTTCTTTAACTGGTCGCGGCTACTCGCACGACGATGTCAACCTGCTCATGTCGGATGAGACGCGTAAGAAATACTTCACCGACGATGACAAGAGTGACCTGGCCAGCAAAGCGATGGAAGGGGCTGGGGTTGGCGGCGCAATCGGCGTCACGCTCGGCGCTGTGATTGCGGCGATCGCGGCTGTGGGTACCAGCATTGCGATTCCCGGACTCGGCCTTGTGATCGCCGGTCCAATTGCGGCGGCTCTAGCTGGGGCCGGTGCCGGCGGCGCGGCCGGCGGGATCATCGGCGCTCTAGTGGGTGTCGGAATTCCAGAGGATCGGGCAAAGCTTTATGACGAGGACATCCGCAAGGGCGGCATCGTCATGGGCGTCAATCCTCGAAATCCCGAAGACGCGGAGTACTTCGAACAGGAATGGCGCAAGTCAAAGGGCGAGAACGTCTATCGATAATTGGCGATAATTACGGCTCGAACGGACTCGGTGGGGAGCGGATCTGAAGCTCCCCACCGTTTTTCGTTTCCACGATTTGCCCGTGACCAACCGGGCCAGACCAAGATGAAAGGGAGGTGAATATGTTGGATGTATTAGCGTGGATTGTTTTCGGATTGATTGCCGGTGCGATCGCAAAAGCCATCCTTCCGGGCAAGGATCCAGGCGGTGCAATCGTCACGATTATTATTGGAGTGGTTGGGTCACTGGTTGGCGGGTTCATCGGCCGTGCATTACTCGGTTATGGGCAAATCAATGACACCAATGACTTGTCGAGACCGGGATTCCTCATGAGCCTGGTGCTCGCCGTTATCGGATCAATACTGCTGCTCGCAGCCTACAGGCTTATCAAGGGTCGCAGTCTGACCGCGTAACATGCGAGACCCGTTGGCACCCGTTCTTAAGCGCCTTGTTGCACGGCGGTCGAAGTTTGACCGCCTAAAGGCGTATTCGACGCTCCATCACCTGGCAATCGTTGTTGCGGGGTATATGCACTTCTACGCGTCGCCTCCGACCGTCTGGTCGCTTTCAGTGATGCCTGCAAAGCTCATACGCCTCCTGGGTCGAGTCTCACTGGCACTTCGATTGCTTCAAGTTAATTCATTCTCGCTGAGAATGCATGTAACGACAGATAACGTACCCGAGCCGGACACAAGTGATGGCATTTGCTACACGGGAATCGGAATTATGAGTGCCGGCTCGATCACCCAGGAGATCAGATGAAGATTGCAACGACTTTTCTAATCGCTGTTCTAGGTTTGGCGTGCTTTGCCTGCGCTTCGCAGACGGTAGATGACGCGGGCATCACCACCAAAGTCAAAAGCAAGCTGGCCGCCGACACTCAAACGAGCGCCATCAAGATCAGCGTCGAGACCGTGGGAGGTGTTGTCACCCTGACTGGTACCGTTCCCACCCAAGGCGAGAAGACGGCGGCGGAACAAATCGCCCGCACCACTCAAGACGTAAAGCGCGTTGACAACCAGATCGTAGTCGACACCAATTCGATGAGCGCATCGAACGCTGGTGAGAAGGTCGCCGAAGTTGTCACCGACGCCACAATTCTCACCAAGGTCAAGGCGAAGCTTCTGGCGGACGGTATCGTTGGCACGAATGTTGACGTCGTCAACAACAAGGTGACGCTTAAGGGTCAAGTAGAGGACGCTAGCGAAGTCAAAAAGGCTGGGGAGTTGGCCCGCACCACCGAAGGCGTCACCGGAGTTACTAATCGGCTCACGGCGAAGAAGAAAAAATAAGGCGTCGATTGTGCGAGAGGGTCGCTTGTTTGCGCATGGCAATGCGCAAATGGATCACAGCTAACCTCAGCGGTCGGACAACGGACCCCGGTTGTATTTGCAACCGGGGTTCACAATACGGTTTAGTCGCTGGGGCGCGGCAATCGATGTGAAGCCAACGAGAAAAGCACGGGAGCGATGCCCGCTCCTATCCTGTCGCGACGGCGCTCTTACCCACGGACTCAAGATTGAGTTTGATATCCCACTTTTCGTTTGAGCGAATCATTTTGTCCCAACTTACTTCCTTGCCCGAATAGGCAGCCATGCGGCCGAGTATCGAGCTCAGCGTGGTCTGAGCGCCCTGCTCAGTCTGATTCTCAAACTTCCCGGATTTGATGCTCTCAACGAGCGCCTTCATCTTTGTCCCGACCGACAGACTCAGATTGACCTTTCCCGTTTCAATTTTCTCGCCGCCATTCTGGCTTTGATCATTCAAGGTGATGGTCGCAGGTCCACCCTGAAACGATTCTGCGACTCCCTTTGTCCCAAAGAACCGTTCACCTTGCTGGCGGTATCCCCGGTTCCTGAACTGGTTTGAGTTAAAGCTGATGTGAATGTCTCCGCCAGGTGTGGCGTAGGTGTAGATCAGGATGAAGTGATCGCTGCAAAGGTATTCGGGCGGAATGCCGTCCACCACCTTGCGCACCGCCCGACCACAAATTCCCTGAGCTTTGATCGGGTGCGCTTTGAGGGCCCAATTGACGATGTCAATGATATGGATGTTCTGCTCGACGATGATGTCTCCCGAGAGAGCACGATCAAACACCCAGTTTCGGATGCGCGCTTCGAGATCTGACATCCCTGGCTTGTTCTGACGGCCGAGATCGTTTGTGTAATAGAACGTTTGACCCAGAGCGATGTCGCCAATCTCACCCGCGTGAATCCTCTCAATCATCCCGCGATAGCCCTCGTCGTAGCGCTTTTGAAAGCCGACGTGCAGGCTCAACCGGCCCTGCGCCTTCTTCCCCGCAGCAATCACGCGCTGGCAACCGTGAACATCGGTCGCTACCGGTTTCTCAAGATAGACGTGCTTTCCGGCGGCTACTGCGGCTTCGAGGTGTTCCGGATGGAAGTAGGGCGGGCTGGTGATGAGGACCAGATCGACATCCCTGGACTGCAGGAGTTTTTCGTATGCGCGGACGCCTCTGAAGATGTTGGCATCGCTGAGTTTTGCCCATCCCTTTGATTCGGCGGTGGCGTCCAGTTGCGCGCGCGTCGTGCTCAGCTGATCATCGAAGAGATCGTGGAGAGCGGTGACACGGACGTCGGTATTGGCGACAAACTGCCCGCCATCGTACCTGCCGCGCGAGCCGCAGCCGATGATGCCGAGCCCCAGGGAGGAATTTGCCGCAAAACCAAAGGCGATTCGGGAGGGAACAATCAGCAACCCCGCGCCGGCGGTCGCGCTCTTCTTGACAAAAGTCCTTCGTGTTTCGAATTGTCCCTTAGTCATGATCCTCCTGTAATGCCGGCTGGATGGCCGCCGGCACGTAGCGCAATTTGCCCAAATCGCGCTGACTGTAATTGGTCAACTGCCGGTGCATCAGCGCAATTTAGGCAATTTGCGCTGCGCGAGCTTCCCGTTTATCACCGATCTGCGATTGCGAGGTAAGTGCTGGATAACCAATCAGGTAGGTGACCGGCGCGAGCACGCCCCGCGCTCGCGCCTCTCCAACCTCCCACTCATACCCATCCGAAGAGAACTCAGTGGTCATCGCCACCAACTCTTCGACGGTATAGGTGCGCAAACACGAGACGACGCCGTCAAACAAGACCACCAGCGGGACAACAGGCAGCAGATAAGTCCACAGCAGCCGCGTCCAACGGAACGGTCTAATACGTGGCGTGAGTATCCAAACTATTAAAGGCGCCAGCAGCATTCCCAGTATCGCGATTGGCTGACGTTGTGTCCCCTCGAAGATGCCGATGCCACTTCGGCTCTCCACAGCATTCCGGAGAATCATACGCGCTTCCGCAGGTCTGAAATGATGAAGCGAAGAGAAGAGGGTCCGAAAGCCGACAAGATCATCCGGAACGCACAAGGCATTCACCGAACCATTATAGTAGCTGATCCTTCCGGAAGAGACGACC
>JBDTUW010000090.1:0-9659 GCA_040007555.1 Acidobacteriota bacterium
GCCGGAGGAATCTGACATCCACATCAGGACGCTCGTGATAGCAATCCAAAATCCAAATTCTAAAACCCAAGATCCGGTTGTGTTACCATCCACCGATCTCAATCCCGCAAATAAGTGTGCAACAAAGGAGCGTGCTGATGTGGATGTCAGATGCCTCCGGCAATCCTAAATCCAGATTCTAAAATCCAAAATCAGATAACCGTTGAACAGGAGGCCGACAACGTGATCGCATCTCTTCTTCTCTCCATTCTACTTCTGCAAACACCACCACCTGGTGGACCGGGCCGCGAACGACCGGAGCAGGCTCAGACGCCGCGTCCCGAAGACGCGCAGCGCGCCGCCGCACCGCAAAGACCGATCCCCGAAGAACCACCGGTTGTCACAAAGCATGAGATGAAGCTTGGAGAGCGGTCGCTCAAGTACACCGTCACCACGGGGATGATGCCTATTAAGAACCGCGAAGGCGTGACTGAGGCCAGCATCTTCTTTATGGCTTACACGCTCGATGGTGGGCCACCATCGGCTCAACGCCCGCTGATGTTCTCGTTCAACGGCGGGCCGGGCTCGGCATCACTTTGGCTCCATCTTGGCGCGCTCGGACCGAAGCGGGTGAAGATGCTGGAGGATGGCGGGATGCCACCTCCGCCGTATCAGATTGTCGAGAATGACCAAACGTGGCTCGAACAGACCGACCTCGTCTTTATCGATCCTGTCGGCACGGGATACAGCCGCGCTGCGCGACCGGAGCTTGGCGCTCGCTTCTTCACACTTAACGGAGACATCGAGTCGGTGGGCGACTTCATTCGTCTTTACCTCACCAGATACGAGCGCTGGTCTTCGCCGCTTTTTCTGGTAGGAGAGAGTTACGGCACAACTCGAGCATCGGGGCTGGCCGGACACCTGATCAACCGTGGGATCGCACTCAATGGGATCGTGCTCGTCTCGACCGTGATGAATTTCGCGACCCTTCTCTTCGCACCAGGTAATGACCTGCCGTACATTCTGATCCTCCCCTCCTATACGGCAACTGCCTGGTTTCACAAGAAACTTCCACCTGACTTACAAAATAAGCCGCTGCGAGCGGTCCTCGACGAAGCCGAGAAATGGGTGACGCACGAGTACACAGTTGCGCTGGGTAAGGGTGCCCGCCTGACACCATCGGAACGACAAGCAGTAGTGCAGAAGATGGCGAGATATACCGGGCTGGATGCTGGCTACATCGAGAACAACGATCTCCGGGTCGAGCTTGCGAGATTCAACAAGGAGCTTCTCCGGAGTGAGAACCGGACGACGGGGCGTCTTGACAGCCGATTCAAGGGTATTGATTCATCCGCGGCATCCGAACGCCCTGACTTCGATCCCAGCATGTCTGCGATCAGAGCACCCTTCACTGCCGCAT
Source organism: Acidobacteriota bacterium (assembly GCA_040007555.1). Taxonomy (GTDB): domain Bacteria; phylum Acidobacteriota; class Blastocatellia; order RBC074; family RBC074; genus JANNRD01. Next base: position 1,400 of record JBDTUW010000090.1, read on the forward strand.
TCAATTCGTATGTCCGAAGTGAGCTGAATTTTAAATCTGATCTGGAGTACTACGCTCTCGGGGGAGGCGTCGGCCAGTGGAATTTCAATGTCAGCAATGGCTACGCCGACACGAGCACAGCCCTCAGATCAGCGTTTTCGCAGAACCCGTACTTGAAGCTTTTCGTTGCGTCCGGCTACTACGATATGGCAACGCCGTATTTTGCTGCGGACTATACACTCGATCATATGGGGCTGGAGCCGACGCAACGCAAGAACGTCCGCACGGCCTATTACGAAGCCGGTCACATGATGTACATCGACGTCAAATCTCTGGCGCTGTTGAAGCGGGATGTCGTGTCGTTCATTCAAGCTTCGGTGGGAAGCAGAACGTCACCATAAGGACCGGCTTCAAGCGGATTAAGGAAGAGACGCCCCAGTGGGCTCCTGAGTCTCAGCCTGATTCTCAGTCTCTGTTGGCCCGGTCTAAAGCGTAAGTTCGGTGAGGTGACGTAGCGAGTCACGATAATCGGGCCGCGCGACACCGCGCTCCGTGATGATTGCTGTCACGTATCGGTTCGGTGTCACATCGAACGCCGGATTCGCGATGCCGATGCCGGACGGGGCAAGCTGCATTCCCTTGACGTGCGAGACCTCGTCCTCATGCCGTTGCTCGATCGGGATTTCATCACCCGATTTAAGAGTCAGGTCCAACGTTGAAATCGGTGCTGCAACGTAAAAAGGCAGCCCATTCTCTTTCGCGAGCACGGCGACCGAATATGTCCCGATCTTGTTCGCAACGTCGCCATTAGCGGCGATTCTGTCGGCACCCACAATGACGCAATCGATGTTGCCGCGATGCATGAAGTGGCCGGCCATACTGTCGGTGATCAACGTGACCGGAATTCCTTCCTTCTGAAGCTCCCAGGCAGTCAGCCGCGCGCCCTGCAGGAAGGGTCTCGTCTCGTCCGCGTAGACGTTGATTCGCTTCCCTGACTCGACTGCCGCGCGAATAACGCCAAGAGCGGTACCATAGCCAGCGGTCGCAAGCGCCCCGGCGTTGCAGTGGGTGAGAACAGTCGCTCCATCAGCAATCAGTTCGGCGCCATAACGGCCCATGTTCTGATTAGCGACGATATCCTCGGCATGCATCCTTTTTGCTTCTTCGATCAACCGAGTGCGCACCTCGGGGAGCGCGGTGCCATTGCGTGCGAGCGAATTGAAGAGATAGCGCATTCGTTCAATCGCCCAGAAGAGATTGACGGCTGTTGGTCGTGTGGCACCGAGCACGGTGCAGACGCGTTCGAACCTTGAAGCGAACTCTTTTGGGTCATTGGTGTCGATGTCCCGCGCACCTAAAGCGATCCCCATTGCGGCCGCAATTCCGATGGCTGGGGCTCCGCGCACCACCATCTCCTTGATCGCCCAGGCTACTTCCTCATAGGTACTGAAGAGCGGGTAGTGCTCTTCAGTGGGCAGTCGACGCTGATCGATCATGACGACGCCTTCGTCGGTCCAAGAGATTGTCTTGATCATAAATGGGGAATATCAGATAGCGCCTTTGAGCACAAGCTGTCCGGTGGGTTGGGGTGAACCGCCTCGCGGTTCAAGTGTCACCGCGGTGGCTGCGAGTGCTGGGACTATCTCGCGCGGAAGCGCAAGCCTCAGCTCAACCCGCCCATCCGTCTCGTTCCACCCGTCTTTCTCGGTCGGCTCATCTTTCTCGTTCCGAAAGACCTTGGCGCTCACCTTGCGCTGATCGTCCGTGATGTACCAGAGTTGGTAATCCTTGTCCGAAGGGGCAGCGGGAAGGTTAAAGAAATAGATAACCCATTCCTCACGGTTAGTATCCCAAAAGAGACGGGCACTTGCCTGCGGCGCACCGGCGTCACCGCTAAGCGATACCATGCGAGTGGCATTGGCGACCACTTCATCGACTCGTCGTCGTTCCGCGAGAAGCTGTCGGGTCTGCGCATCGAGTCGGCGAGTCAGGTTGTCGACTTCATTACCAAGTGAAAGGTTCTGCCGAAAAAGAAGAGTCGAAGCAATTGCCAAAATGATTGAGGCGGCGATCAGCAGATAGCTGAGAACTGGAGGAGCCGGCCGTTTGGTCATGCGCAGAGGGACCACTTCGGCCCGTTTTTCTATCCCGCTGGTTCCGGGTTTGGATATCTGTTCCAGCAGTTTCTGGCGAATCCGCAACGGCACATTCGGGAGCTCGCCGCCAAGCGGAATGAGGGCTGCAGTACTCTCCAACTCCGCGATTTCGCGTTGCACCTCATCGGGAAGGCCATTAAGCTTTGCCCGAAGGTCGCGCGCGGACTCCTCATCGAGAACCCCGAGGGCGTAAAGTGCTCCTAATTCGCGCGCCTCCTCGGTTGTCATCCTGTCCCTCTAACCATTTCTGCTTAGCTGGTTTACACCGGTGACGATCTTCCCGGCGACCGCCATCACTAATAAGTACGCCACGGACGGACGCTTCAGATTCTTTGTAGATGAGCCTTTAGAACTTTACCTACTTGAGCGAGCGCAGAAAGGCCACGATGTACCATCGCTGATCATCTTCAAAACGCACGCGGTTGGCAGGCATCGGTGATCGGCCATTGGTGATCTTCCAGTAGAGCTCTCCATCGGTATTGGCCTGCACCATGCGGCTGGCAAGGTTGGTTGGAGCCTTTCGGATGCCCCTGGACATCGGGCCATTGCCATAGCCTTTCTTTCCGTGACAATCAACGCAGCGTTGATTGTAAAGGGCTTCACCGATTTTGACTGCATCGGGCCTCCCCTGCAGAGGGCTGGTCAACGCCAGGGCCTCCGGGGGCGCCTGCCATTCCTGTACAGGTTTGCCGTCCTTGATAACCAGTGTCGGGGTTGGCCGCGGCGGAAAGGGATCGCCCGGCGTTGGTGTCGGCTTATAGACCGAGGTTGTCACACCCGCCATATTTGTCATAGCTCCACGTCCCCCCTCAGGTTTTGACTGACCGGCTGGAGTGGGAGCGGGCGATGGCGACATTCCTGGTGCAGCGACTGGACTGGATACCGGACTCGTCGCAACTGACGCCGCTGCAGTGGGGGACTCCGACGCAGCCGCTGCTGCCGGAGATGCGGGGCGCTCGGTGACAACGCTTTCTGACCCGCTTTGACAGGCTATCGCGAATAGACTGATGACGACAATCAAGGGCAAAACTCGGCGATACAAGACGTGTGAGTGCAAGTCAGACATTATTGATCCTTAATTTATTGTGCTTTTTGGCTTAATAGCTCTTGGATATCCGCAGATATCTCGCATTTCCGCGTACTTGTTCGCTTTAGCGGCTCCGCGCGCTGTTCACCATCCGCGAATCAGGAAGAGTAAACTGAAGCGACGTTGCGCGTAAAGGCATCTCAGGTCATGCCCACGCAAAGGTACAGAGTCCGGCCGCAGCTGCAAAGCTCGGGAACGGAGCTCGGGCCGGCAATCGCAGGCCCAGTCCGGGAGCATCGAGTACCGTCACCGGAGACTCCAACGCCTCGGCAAGGGTCTTGCGAAAACGCTGATGATCTTCGCTCGGTCCGACGACGAGCATTCGGTGGAGTGAGACGGGCGCATCCTTTGCGTTCATGCGGTCGCGATAGAAGACCATAATACGATGAAACTCATCTTCCCTCTCTGTTGCAGGGCAGGTTACTTCGCGCACTAAAACCGGGTATCTGCCGCGCACCACGACAGCGACAAAACCCCGTTCGTTAAGGCTGAGCAGCACCTGATCCTCGTTGACACCGGCTCGCACAAGCCACTCCGCTTCCGCGAGATGTGCTGGCAGGACGAGACCCACCTGCCAACCAAGTCTTTTGAAGACCCTCTCGTACTGCGCGATCACTCGTTCATAAACGACGGTGACGAGCCATTCGCGCTGGTCTTTTGTAGGCAGTCGCTTCTCAGTCACCCTGACATCACCAGGTTTGCAACCAAAGCTTCGCTCGATCTTCCACGCAAGAACCTCAGCGAGTTCAGTGCTGCTGGATGGAATAGTCTCGAGGGTCAGTACCAGACTCCGGGCGGCGCCTTCCGGCAACGCCACGGCGAGACGTCGCAATCGACCCATTTCAGCGTCAGAGACCAGCCGCTCGAGTTCCTCCACCATGGCCGATTCATCGCTCATATTGGGCTCGCTGAAGTTCGCGTTGAGGAGTCCATCGGGCAACGGCAGCATGGCAAGGCGGGTCGGCTCGAACTCGCCCGCACGACGCTTGAGTGAGACGATCGCGAGCTCGGTCTCGGCTATCGAAAGCGATGTCCGAGGGAAAGCTGGTTTTGCGAGAAATGCTCCGAGATTCGAAAGGAGTGGAATTCCTGTCATATTTCAATCTATCTTCGCCAACCGCCGTTCAGTACTCAGAATAGGCTCTGCCTTCGCTATCACTGCCTTCAGCACCACTGCGCACGTCACCGCTCCCGGATCCCAGATCCGAATCCTTCGATTCTACCGGGACCCAACTCTCGCTCGTGCGCGTAATCGGATCGATGGGGAGCGATCTCAGGTAGCCGGCGGAGACGAGATCCTGCAGGGATTGCGGCGGCTTCTCCTTGTCGACCGTGTACTTGTCGATTGCCCGACGCATCTCGTCGAGATTGGTCTTCAAGACAACTTCCTTCGCATGTTTGATGTGAGTAATGAAGATCGGAATCGAGACCGCCATGAGGATCGCTACCACCGTCATGACAATCACCAACTCCATGAGCGTGAAACCGCTGGCTCGTCCAGGTCCCCTCGTCATTCCATTTCGATTCAGAAACAAAATCTCTACCATTCCCGGTATTTGGAACCGTTGAGCGCCGTTCCCTCGCTCAGACTGTAGACATCCCAGATATTCTGGCCACCCCAGCTGGTCGAATCGGGATCGTCCTGCATTGCCCGCATCCCCCACTCCGCCTTGCCCGTCATCGGGTCCACCGGTATCTGCCTGATGTAGCGGATGGTCTTTGTCGAATTCGGGGGGTGAATACCCTCGACGAGCACATCGAGTTCCCGCGGAAAGCATTCATCTTCGAGCGTTCTATCGAGCGGACCCACCAGGCCCCGTTCACAATCTGCCTTGTAGCCATCAATACTGCGTCGCAGTTCACTCAGAGCATACTTCAAATCACCCTCACGCCGGCGTCTGGCCTCGTTACGTGCGATCGGCATGGCCAGAGCCACCAGAATCGAGAGGATCACCAGCATGACGATCATTTCGATGAGCGAAAAACCGGCATCGCTCCGTCCCCAACTCGATTTTCTCCGACAAAGACGAGGTCCTGTGCCAACTCCCGTTGAGCTCTTACCAATCACTATAGTCTGTCCCGTTGAGAGCTTTGTCCTTGCTCTTGCTGTAAACATCAAAGATGTTCTTGCCGTTCCAGGAATCCCCTTTTGGTTCGTCCTGGACGGCCCTGAAGCCCCAATCGGCCTTTCCGGTCATTGGATCAATTGGTATCCGACGGAGGTAACGGATCGTCTTATCGGTATTTACTGGATGGATTCCCTCGACGAGTATCTCGAGGGTTGGCGGATAGCCCATGTCACCCTCCTTCTTGTCGAGCGGACCGATCTTCGTGGCGTAGTCAATATTGTACGCGTCAAGCGCTTTCCGAATCGTCCTTAGATTGCGCCTCAGGACGACCTCGCGTTCACGCTTTATCGAGTTCTGCATGTACGGAATCGTCGCCATCGCAACGATCGAGAGCACCGCGATCGCGATAATCAATTCGAGAAGGGTAAATCCGACCTGCTTCCTTGAACCCACGATGCTAAGCCTCGATAAACGATCCTCTTCAACCAGTCGCTCGTTCCACCTCTTTCCGGCCACGTCAGCGCGGGGAGAGGGCTCGTCGAGACGCTCACCACTCGACACCTACTTGCCAATCTGGATTTTCACGGGAATGGCGGTCAGCTGAACCGCACCATTGCTTGGGAGCCGAAGGCGAGTGGTGTCCGATTGCACTTCAAGATCAGCCTCCCCGCCGCCGAGCGTTGCCAACTCAATCAGAACCAGCGATTCTCCCGCAGCCAGGGTCTTTTGGTCGATCGCGCTCAGGGTGATCTTCAGTTCTCCACCGGTGACTTCGTGAATAACTTGCGCATTCGTTCCAGCCGCTTTCCCAGGGCGAACCGACTTCACCTGAAACTTCGCGGGATCGAACTTGACGACAAACAACCCGGCTGCGAGTGCGGTCTGTCCCTGAACAACCAATTCGACCTGGACAGATTTACCCAATTGCACCTTGGCAGCAGACTTCAAGATTACTGAGATCGGCGTCGGCACTGTACTCGTCGCGCGGTTGGCAGGCCGGATCATGGCTCGCTGGACCGGCTGCTGTGGACCACGGGGATTGCGGTATTCCTCGGGGATCTCGGCGACGGGCTCGGGCTTCCTTTCCTTGTCGCGCTTCAACTGTTCGGCCTTGACCTTCTCAAGACGTTCCCTGACGTCCTCGGGGATATCCGGCGCGACAACTCGAGCGGGCGCGACCCCGGCGGGTGGTTGCACGAGAGATGAATTGAGCTCCTGGAGCTCCTTTGCAAGCTTGTCACTTTCGGCTTTCTCGGCCTGGGCCTTTGGGTCCTGCGCTGCCTGTGACTTGTCGTCCTCGGGTTTCTTTGATTTGTCCTCGGCTTCGCCCTGCTTCTCAGCGGGAGGCGGGATCGCAGCTGGTGGCGGCGTTGCGCCAGTTTGATCTGGCCGGAAATTGGCTTCCTGGAGGCGTGCCCCATTGGCTAACCCACCGTTGTCAGGCGTACTCTGCACTTCCCGAATGGGTATCATCCCTGGGACCTGCGGCGCGGCCGCCACTCCAGCGCTCGAAACCGTATTGACGGGGGCTGCCCCCGCGATTGTGGGCGTCGATGACTGCGCCGGCAACTGCGTCTGCTTGGCAATCATGCGCTTTTCCTGCTCTTCGTCTTCTTTCACCGCCTGCATGACATCCTCAAGACTGCGCGGCAAGCCGCCCTGCAGAGGACCGGCTACCTGGGCCAAGTGGTCCTCTGATTTGATCTCGGGCGCCCGAATAATGTGCGGCGTGACGGTGATGACCAGATCCGTGTCGCGACTTGTTTCCCGGGGAGTGCTAAAGAACCGGCCCAGGATCGGGACCATGCCAATAAACGGAAGCGTCGCTCGCGCTTCACCCTTCGTATCCTGTTTGACACTCCCAACTACCGCGGTCACTCCATCCATAACGCGGGCGATGGTCGTCAATGAACGCTGCGAAAAAGTGGGAGTCAGACTCGAGGACTCACCCGACTCCTCAACACTGCTCGATTCAAGCTTCATCTTGATTTCGACATAGCCTTCGTTGGTGATCGTCGGGGTGACATCGATGACCAGGCCGACATCCTTATATTGAATATTGTCGAAGAGGCCGCTGTTGCCAAAGCCGGTATTCCCGGTTTGTCCTGTGGTGGGCGCGCCAGGCGTGACAACAGTCGCACCACCACCATAGCCATAATTCGATCCAGTCTTCACCGGGACGCTCTGCCCCAGCTTTGTCTGGTTCTGCTGCCCGTCGAGTGCGTGCACCTGACTGTTGTAGAGTAGCCGTGATCTGCCTCGGGTTTGCAGAAGGCTTACCCCTGTCGGAGGTAACCCGAAGAGGGTACCAACGCCACCCAGGAACGGTGTAAACGTAGAACCGGCCAGCATGGCAACTCCCAACTGCCCGATACCACCGAGATTCGCCAGAGAAGTGGACTGACCGGTCTGCACCGTCACGGGTTTTCCTTCGGTATCGAATTTTGTCTCCGAGACGGTCTGTGGAGTCAGCGCCAGTTGGTTTCCTATCTGCAATGCATCCGTGCGCGAGATCTCATAGATGTTGACGTCGACGACGACTTCGGCGCGATTCTTGTCGAGACCACTGATCAGATCTTGAAACATCTGAAGCTCGCCTGCGGTGGCTCGCACCACAATCGCATTGAGCGGCTCAACCGAAACAGCGATTCGACCTCCACCCGCAGCACCGAGGAACGATTGAAGCGCCGTGCGCACGTCACCATGCTTGGCGTTCCCGAGATAGAAGGTCTTGATCAGAAACCGTTCGAACCTCTGCTTGTTGGTCGCATTATCCGCATAAATAAAGATCGTCTTGCGATCCACCACTTCAAAGGTCAGCTTGTTCTGGAGAAAGATCAGATCCAGCGCTTTGGCATAGGTCACATCCTGAAGATCAATCGAGAATTTCGATTCCTTCACGCTCTCATCAAATATCATGTTGAGGCCGAGCTGCTTGCCCATGCTCGCGATCGAGGCCTTCAAGTTCA
>JBDTUW010000091.1:0-9658 GCA_040007555.1 Acidobacteriota bacterium
CATTGCCATACGCGCAAAGGTGTCGCGGATATCTTTCGCAGCCGCCAGCGGGTCTTCGATAACAAACCCGCTCGCACCTACGCCGTCTTTGTATTCATCCGGCGCAATATCGCTGAGACCGATAAAGGCGATTCTCACGGGCAATTTTAAACGCCTCGACGTAGCCGTCACGATCTTATAGGGAGCTGGATTTGTGCGAGATGCTTCGCTGGTCCTGACGTTTGCCGAAATGAGCGCCGATTTCTCGGGCTTCAGTTTCGCCTCAGGTCCGAGGAGACCCGCCGCATAACGCAAATCGCGATATGAGAGATTGACTATCGAGAGCGGCATGGCCTCGTTTGCGCGAACGATCCAATCGTTCATGAGCCGTGCATCGGGCCGCAGATCGGCGCCCGTGGCGTCCAGATCATCGCTGAATATATATCCCGTATCGACCAGTACCGTCGCGGCTTCAGGACTCCGCTTACGAAAGGCATTGATGTAGCCCATTCGTCGTGCCACTCCACCGAGCGGGTGGATGGGACAACCGCAGACCTCGAGATTCCCGTGAATATCGCCGGAATAAAAGACGACGAGGCCATATCCATCATCAGCTCCGAGCCGATCCCTGATCGTTCCAGAAGGCGCCGGCTTACGAGCGAGTTTTTTTCGATCTCCCTGGGAACGGGATTGCGCAGCTTGAGCGACAACCCGCACCACGTCCCACGCCGGCGTCAGCAGGCCCGACACCGTGGCTGTCCCAAGTACGAACCCGATGACGACGAGAACGGAAAGAAGGCGCTTGCGATTAGACATAACAACTGCTCTATGATGCAATTAGCGATCTGACACGAACACTCAGTGTAGTCAAAAAGAACATGGCCGACAAGCTCGACACATCGCCGCTCCCCGTGCTGGTCCTCGCGTCCGCCTCACCGCGACGCGCGGAGCTACTGAATTCAGTTGGGCTGGACTTTCTGGTGCACCCAACCGATATCGACGAGTCGCGGCGCCGTGACGAACCACCGATGGATTACGTTCGGCGCCTCTCACAGGAGAAGGCGACCGCCGCGGCGAGTCAACTGCCAGGCACGCACCTCGTGCTCGGCGCGGATACGACGGTTGTGATCGAAGATGAAGTGGCAGGGAAACCGATCGATGCCGGAGACGCGACACGGATGCTTCGCGCACTATCGGGGAAATGGCATGAGGTCCTCACTGGAGTAACGCTCGTCCAGGACAACCAATGGCAATCAGACGTGACCGTCACTCGAGTGCGGTTCGCAAATCTCAGCGACGCGGAGATCAGGTGGTATGTGGCCACGGGCGAGCCATTCGGCAAAGCGGGTGCATACGCGATCCAGGGTTGTGCTTCCCTCTTTGTTGAGCGGATCGAGGGAAGCTACTCAAACGTGGTCGGCCTTCCTCTCGAAACCGTCTACCGTCTGGCTCGTGAATTCCGAGTCGATCTCAATAATCTCATCCAGCTCAATAATCTCATCCGGCCTGTTTGAGGTGCAGACTATGAAGCCACACACTGGTGCTCAGAAGATGCCATTTAGCTGGAGCAAATGCCCCATCTTCTCCTTCTTGGTCTGCATATACTTCTGCGCCTTGTAATGAGCTTCAATCTCCAGTGGGACGCGCTCGACGACCTCCAGACCCGCTTCACGCAGTGCGCGGACCTTATCGGGATTATTCGACATCAGCCTGACGCTTCGCACACCCAGCAGTTGCAGTATCTCTGCACACTGATCGTACTTCCGTTCATCGACGGCGAAGCCGAGTCTGACGTTGGCCTCGATCGTATCCGCACCCTGATCCTGCAGGGCATACGCGCGGATTTTGTTGATGATTCCGATACCGCGACCTTCCTGCTGCTGATAGATGATAACGCCGAATCCTTCTTCCTGAACCATCTCCATGGCGCGCTCCAGTTGAAGCCCGCAGTCGCATTTCAATGAATGAAACACATCCCCCGTCAAGCACTGCGAATGTATGCGAACGAGGGTTGCCCGATCTGGGCGTAGTTCACCTTTGACCAGAACGACAAACTCTTCGTCGCTGGTTGTGCTGCGAAAGCCGAGGATTCTGAAAGGTCCGAATTCGGTTGGGAGGTCGGCCTCCGCCTCCATCGTCACTGAGAATCCGCCTGTTGCTCGGCCAATCGCTTCATCCAGAGCAATCGCCATTCTCTCCTCCTTATCCCCATCCGATGTTGCGGTGGACTCCACTTAAACTATATCGACCCAGCCGGTGGCGGTCAAGGCACGGTTCCGAGGCCAAAGGCGCCACAGACGCCGAGGGGGAAGAGACAAACAGCTTGTGCGGCGCTCTGCACTCGTTTATTCTCCCGCCGATGGGTTCCTTGCTCGTTGTCCTTATCACCCTCCTGGCTGTGGCAAACGGGTACCGGCTGGTCTCGTTTGTCAAGGCATCCTTCTCGTTCTGGGAACGCACCTGCGCCGGCGCTGTCGTGGGTTTAGCCCTCCTCGCGTGGATCGGCTTCCTTGCGGCTCTCCTTGCTGGCCTCAACGTATGGACGATCGGCGCAACGATCTTCATCGAAATAGTGATCTGGGTAGCCCTCGAGAGACTGCAGCGGACCCGCGAAATGTTGGCTGAGGTTCGCGCCGCGATAGCAGCGTTCGATCCGCGCTCCGGTGTTTATTATCTCATCTGGACTGCGCTGCTCTTCTGGCTCTTCGCTCGGGTCGTGATGTTCCAGGACGGGGCGTTTTTGACGGCGCCGGCCAATAATTATGGCGACCTTCCATTTCATCTGAGCGCGATCACATCTTTTGCCTGGGGTGACAACTATCCGCCATCAAACCCGATCTTTGCGGGTTCTCGCTTTACGTATCCCTTTCTGATCGATTTTCTAACGGCGTTCTTTCTGCGGGCGGGCGCCGGGTGGCGGATGGCATTCCTGGTTGAGAATATTGTCCTCTCCGTGTCGCTGGTTGGAATCGTGGAGACGCTCGCTTTCCGGTTTACCGGGAACAGACTGGCAGCTCGTCTGACTCCATTGATTTTCCTCTTCAATGGTGGCTTTGGATTCCTGAATTTCTTCAATGATCTGGCAGGCCCGGAGGGGTTTTTCAGCACCATCGCTCATTTGCCCCATACCTACACCATGAACGCGATGTTGCCGACCCGCTTCGGTGAGGTTCCACTGCGATGGGGAAACGCATTTACAACGTTGATTATCCCCCAGCGGTCCCTTCTTTTTGGGCTGCCGATCGTGGGTTTAGTTCTGACATGCTGGTGGACGGCCCTGCAGAAAGGCACGGCTCTTCGCGAGCGACGTCGTCTGCTGATCGCGGCGGGAATCCTCACCGGCATCCTGCCGCTGCTGCATGCGCATAGTTTCTTTGCGATCGGCATCGCCACTCTGATCCTCGTCCCACTTTTCTGGTCTCGTGATTGGGTCGCCTACTTTGTGCCGGTGTTGGTTCTGGCGCTGCCCCAGGCGCTCTACCTCATGGGGACGCCGGTGCGCGATGATCTCTTCAAGAAACACCTGGGATGGGAATCGGACAAGGTATCCCCTGTGCTGTTCTGGCTGGCAAATGCGGGCCCATTTATCTTTCTCCTGATTGCGGCGCTGGGGACGCGCGGCATGGTGGAAACGCGCACGCGACGTTTTTATTGGCCCTTCCTTATCTGGTTCATCCTTCCCAACCTGGTGCTGCTCGCTCCCTGGCCGTGGGACAATATCAAGGTGCTGATTTGCTGGAGCCTCGTCTCAGCGCCATTCATCGCGCTGGTTCTGGCGGATGGATTCCGACGATCCATTCTCTGGCGACTGGCGAGCGGCTTGCTGCTCATCATCCTTACCCTTTCTGGAGTCCTGGATGTGATCCGGGCACTTTCCCCAGTGGAGAAAGTGACACTCTTTGGTGCGGCTGAAGTCGAGGTCGCGGAAATGCTACGTTCCCGAACAGAGCCCGGAGCCATCATTGCGCACGCGCCAATTCACAATTCCTCGCTTTGCCTCGCCGGCCGTCAATCGTTGATGGGCTACCCCGGACACTTATGGACCCACGGCATAGACTATTCCGAACGCGAGCGTGATCTTCAGAGGATATTCCGGGGCGGAGTGGGCGCTTCTGAGCTGATCACGCGCTACGGAATCGACTATCTGCTCATCGGTCCGATCGAGCGCCGACAGTTCAGCCCGGACGAGAAGGCGATCGGCGAAAAGTACCCGCTGGTTTTTGAGCATTCCGAGTATCGAGTCTATGACACGCGAAAATGAGCGTGCGGACATGAGAGACGAGGTACGCGGCGCAAGACTCGGGTCCATTGACTGTTGTCCGCTCCGTTCATAAGCTCAACATTAATGATTGTTGAAGTCGCCATTCCGATTCACGTCCATCAGACCTTTACCTACCTGCTGCCAGAGGACATTGCTCAGATTGCCAGGCCCGGATGCCGGGTCCTTGTGCCTCTAGGCAACCAGATGGTGACGGGTTACATCGTCGCCCTCGCGGCGGAAGGCAGCGCTGAGTCAGCGAATGAGACCTATGAACTAAAGGCTGTCGAGCAGCTCTTCGACGATGAACCGCTAGTGACTGGTGAGCTCCTGGAGCTGACTCGCTGGATCTCGGATTACTACTACGCGCCATGGGGCGAGGTTATCAAGTCCAGCCTGCCGGCCGGGATCAACCAGGAAGCGGAATCAATCCTCGTCGTCACCGAGTCCGGCCGCAGGGCCCTGGAGACGGCCTCGCCGCGTGCCAGAGTGTCATCAAAAATGAGAGCGCTGGCGTTGATCGCGGACTCGGGGTCCCTTAAGGCGCGCGATCTGGCACGCGAATCGAGCCGCAACCGCGCCTCGGCTCTCGCGAGGGAGCTGGAGCGCGAGGGATGGATCACCTCCGAACGCGAGATTCAATCGGCACAGGTGCGACCAAAACTCCAACACGCCGTCAGACGCACCGAGCCCGACTCAATCGAGAGCGTCAAGCCGTTGACTGCACCACAGGAGCGCGTGCTCGATCTGCTCTCGAGCCTGGCGAAACCCGCAAACTACACGGAGCTGGCGCAACTAGCCGGAGTCAGCTCTTCGGTCATTCGCACGCTGGAGAAGCGTGGCTTTGTCGAGGTCTTCGAGCGGGAGGTACGCCGCAATCCGCTCGCACACCTTGGCAATAGCGCGAATCCGGAGGTGCATGCACTCGGCAGCATGATCGATGATCTGATCCTGACTCCGAAGCAGCAGGCCGCATTCAATGCGATTTCGGCACAGATGGACACAGGGCAGTACGCTGCGTTCCTGCTTCATGGACTGACAGGAAGCGGAAAGACCGAGGTCTACATGCGCGCCATGCGCTCAGCGGTCGACCGCGGCAAAACCGCCCTGATGCTCGTGCCTGAGATTTCCTTGACCCCGATGTTTGCCAGAAGGCTGCGGGCACATTTCGGTGAAGCGATAGCGATCCTTCACTCTTCTCTCTCGGACGGCGAACGCCTCGATGAATGGAATCGCCTGCGGCATGGTCACGCTCGTGTCTGCATCGGCGCGCGCTCCGCCATCTTTGCACCGCTCGACAATCTCGGGGTGATCGTCGTCGACGAAGAACACGAAGGTTCATACAAGCAGGAAGAATCGCCGCGCTATCACAGTCGAGATACCGCCATCCTCCGGGCTTCACGCGCCAAAGCCGTGGTCATCCTCGGCAGCGCGACGCCCTCGATGGAGTCGTTTCACAACGCGCGCGCCGGAAAGTACCAGTACCTCCAGCTCGATGAACGCATTGGGGGGAAGGACCTGGCGCAAGTTGAGATCGTCGATATGCGCGACGTTTTCGCTCGACACGGAAAGGCGCAGATATTCTCCGATGAACTGAAGGAGGCAATCAAAGACAACTTTACTCGACAGGAGCAGACCATGGTGCTGCTCAATCGTCGCGGATTCTCGTCGTACGTCCTGTGCCGGAGCTGTGGAACATCCGTCCGCTGCCCGGATTGTGATGTTTCCCTGACGTACCACAAGCTGGCAGCGCGACTCATCTGCCACTATTGCGGTCATCAGGCGCGGGTGCCTCAGAGTTGTCCTGACTGTTCGGGAAAGTACATCCATTTTGTCGGCGAGGGTACCGAACAGATCGAATCGATGTTGAGGGAAATGTACCCGGAGCTGAGGATTGCCCGTCTCGACCGTGACACCACGCGGCAACGAGGCTCCTTCGAGAGAGTTCTCGGCGCGTTTGCCGCAGGTGAGATCGATCTTCTTGTCGGAACCCAAATGATCGCGAAGGGACACGACTTTCAGAACGTGACGCTGGTATGTGTCATTTCTGTCGATGGCGGACTCGCGATGCCGGATTTTCGCGCCGCCGAAAGAACTTTTCAGCTGCTGACTCAGGTAGCGGGCCGCGCGGGTCGCGGTGATAAAGCCGGGCGCGTGCTGATCCAGAGCTACCACCCGGAGCACTACGCGCTCGACTTTGCGCGGGCGCAGTTGTACGAGAAGTTCTTCGAGCATGAGATCCACTTTCGACGTGAGATGCGTTACCCTCCCTTCAGCTCGCTGATAAACGTCATGGTACGCCATCGGGAATACAACACGGCCGCACAGATCGCAGCTGAACTGACACACCTGCTGAAGTCATCGGATTCCGCTGCGGCGTTCCGGGTACTGGGACCCGCAACTGCGCCCATCGGCCGCTTGAAGGGTGAGCATCGACTCCAGGTTCTGATTAAGACCAGCCAGCGCAACGCCGCGCGAGCAGCGATGGCGCAGGCAATGCAGGACTTGCGCGCTGCTGGGCACGATCTTCGCCAGCTCAGCGTTGACGTTGATCCAGTCAATTTGATGTAGGATCGATTTCGTCATCAGCATTCGCAAAGTGCATTTTTCGTTGTTTGTGCTACTTATTGCCAGTGCCATTACATTGGAGGCTCAAAGTGATCACACGTCGATCGTTCATTGCAGGAATTGCCGGCAGCGCGATGGTCTTAAATGCCAGACGCCTTCGAGACATCGGTCTGCAGCTGTATACCGTGCGCACAGAATTGAAGAAGGATTTCGACGGAACAATCGCGAAGGTTGCATCGATAGGCTATTCGGAGGTCGAGTTCGCAGGCTACTACGAGCGCCCAGCGGCAGAGATCAAACGGCTGCTGGATCGCTATAAGTTGAAATCACCGGCGACGCATATTCCTTTGCAGGATCTACGCAGTGACCTGCCGAAGGCAATTGAGACCGCAAAAACCATTGGCCATCACTACATTGTATGTCCGTGGCTGGAGCCCTCGGAGCGCCGCACCCTTGATGACTATCGCAAGCACGCGGCGTTTTTCAATCAGGCGGGAGAGGCTTGTCGCAAGGCTGGACTGCAGTTTGGTTATCACAACCACGACTTCGAGTTTTCGGCCATCGAAGGGCAATTGCCGTATGACCTCCTGCTCAAGGAAACCGATCCGCAGCTGGTGAAGATGGAACTGGACCTCTACTGGATCGCACGTGGTGGCCAGGACGCGTCGAAGTACTTCGAAAAACATCCGGGGCGGTTCGAGCTGGCACACGTCAAGGATCTGGCGAAGACTGCAGATCAGGCAGCCGTTGAGGCGGGCCGCGGCACACTCAACTTCAAAACGCTTCTCGATCAGTCCGTCAAGGCAGGCGTGCGACACTTCTTTGTCGAACAGGACGAGCCGACCCGTCCTCTTGAGAGTATCAAGATCAGCTTTGACTACCTCCGCCTGCTTGACTACTAGAGCAGGGGCCAGTGGTCAGGGGTCAGGGAGGCACGTTAGGCGGAATCTCGGACGTCGCGACATTCCGCCTAAAGGCGGTACTACGAACGCGCCTCCCTGAGCCCTGAGCCCTGCCCCTTACCCCTGACCCCTGATCCCTGCCTCTGCCGGTTGAACAACCTCCATCTATTTGCTATCAGAGAGTGTGAATACTGATTTCTTTCGAAAGCCCCCTGCTCCCCTTCCGCCTCCGCCACCAAGCATCGATCCGGGAATGCTGATTGTCGTCCTCATCTGGGGGATCAATTTCGTTGTCGTCAAGTCCGCGTTCGCGGAGATGCCGCCCCTCGCTTTCACGGCTCTCCGCTTTGTCATCACCTCAGCGACTTTTGCGCTGCTACTGATTTCTCGTGGCCAGATGAAGACACTTCCTGAAGGAACTCTCTGGCGCGTTATCTGGCTCGGACTGGTCGGTAACACTCTCTACCAAGGCCTCTTCGCCCTTGGCCTTTCGATGACGACGGCGGCAAACAGCAGCATGTTGCTCACGACAACGCCAGCACTACTCGCTCTTGTCGGAGGCCTTCTTGGAATCGAACAAGTCACTCGGCGGATGTGGGTTGGAATTGCCCTGGCAACCACGGGGATCGCCCTGGTCATGACTGCCCGGGGCGCGTCGCTGTCGGTGAGCACGCTCCGCGGTGACCTGCTTACACTCGCGTCGGTTCTCTGCTGGGTCGCCTATGCTTTGGGCGTTCGAACGGTGAGCCGCCAGATATCCTCACTGCAGTTGACGGCGATGTCGATGCTGGCGGGTACTCCAGGATTGGTCCTGTTGGGAGCTCCAGGGCTCCTTCAGGTCAAGTGGACGGAGATTAGCGTCGCGGCCTGGCTGGGATTAGCCTACTCGGCACTGCTTTCACTTGTCGTCGCGTATCTGCTTTATAACCGGTCGATCCGGCGGATTGGCAGCGTTGGGACATCAATCTACGGAAGCGCGATACCGGTGATCACGGCACTTCTTGCCTGGCCGATCCTGGGTGAGAGACCGACTTTGCTTCAGGGTATGGGGGCCGCGTTGATCATCGCAGGAGTGCTCGCGGCCCGTCAACGTGAGGCTGTCACCGCGGATGAGACTGCAAGTGCGGCGGCATAGTACGAGTAGTCATCTCATTTTGAGCGTGATCAGAGTAATGTCGTCCCCTTGCGGGAGTCCACGAGTGAAGGCGACGACTTCATCTAGTATTCTGGTCTTGATCTCTTCCGCGCTGGACTGACGAATCCTCGAGACGAGGCTC
Source organism: Acidobacteriota bacterium (assembly GCA_040007555.1). Lineage (GTDB taxonomy): Bacteria > Acidobacteriota > Blastocatellia > RBC074 > RBC074 > JANNRD01. The sequence continues at coordinate 8,985 of JBDTUW010000091.1, forward strand.
TCAAGGCGCTCATCCCCGAACATCTCATCCGACGAGTTGACCGCCTCGGTGACGCCATCAGTGTACATCACAATCAGATCACCTTTTTCCAACCGGGTTTCGCCTGCGACGTAGCTGGCGAAGCCAAACGCACCCAGCAAAAGCGATTTTGTGGAAAGCAATTCGATTCGACCATCCGCGCGCGCAAGAATGGGCGGGTTATGACCGGCGTTGACGAATCTAAAGAGACCGTCGCAATCCAGCACAGCACAGAAGAGCGTCAGAAAGTGGCCAGACGCTGATTTCTGAATGAGTACTCGATTGAGGTGTGTAATCACCCGATCGAGCGGCTGGTCGCTGGCGAACTGAGCCTGTAACGCGCCCTGCGACATTGCTGCCATGAGCGCTGCGCCGATCCCCTTTCCCGAAACATCACCCAGCGCAAATACGTAGCGGCGATCGTCGAGGAGAATCAGGTCATAGAAGTCGCCACCGAGGAATCGTGATGGAATGCTGGCGGTTGCGACCTCGAACTGCTCGGGCTGCTTGAAGGCGATCGGAGAAAGGGCAATCTGCACCTGACGCGCGATGTTCAGCTCGCCCTCGAGAGCTTTCTTCTCCTGCTCTTCGTGCATGAGGCGAACGCTTTCGAGTGACTTCGTCGCCTCGAAAGCGAGCGACTCAAGAAGTTTTAA